>JACPZX010000055.1 GCA_016195325.1 Acidobacteriota bacterium | reverse complement strand
GATGGTTCCCTTAATCATGAGAGAGCGTCAAGCGGGCCAACCGCCCTGCCCCCCTTTGACCCGCGACGGCGCTCCTGGATTGAACGCGCTCGACAAAGACGCCATGATGCCGTCATGACGAAAGTCCAGGCCCGCCGGGTCGCCCGCCAACTCGTGTTGTCCTTCGCGCTGTCGGCCGCAGGTGCGCCGCAGATCCCCGCCTCGGAGGCGGCTCCGACCGCCTCGATGGCTCCGCTCGACGCGGGGATCCAGCTCTTCAACTCAAAGAAGTTCACCGATGCGAAGGCCTACTTCGCCGAGGCGGTGGCGAAGAATCCGTCGGACGCCGAATCCACCTATTACCTGGGGCGCTGCGGCGTGGCGATGAACGACGTCGATGCGGCGATCGAGTCGTTCGAAAAAGCCGTCGCCCTGCAGGACGCCAGCGCGGTCTACCACCACTGGCTCGGCCGCGCCTACGGCGAGAAGGCGTTGAACTCCGGGATGTTCAAGAAGCTCTCACTCGCCCCCAAGGTCCGGAAAGAGATGGAGCGGGCCGTGGCGCTGGACCCCAACGACCTGGGCGCCCGCGCCGATCTGCTCGATTACTACATGGAAGCCCCCGGCATCGTGGGAGGAAGCGCCGACAAGGCTCTCGAGCAGGCCGCCGAAATCCGGAAGCGTGATGCGCTTGCCGGGCACTATGCGTACGTCAATGTCTACCGCAGGCAGAAGAAAAACGACCTCGTCGAGCAGGAGTACCTCGCGGCGACGCGTGAGAACCCTGCGAAGACGGAGCCTCGCATCCAGCTCGGGTTCTTCTACCAGGGGGCCGAACGCTACGACGACGCTCTTCGCGTCTTCGAGGGCATCGTCAAGGGTGACCCGAACCAGACGATGGCGCTCTATCAGGTGGGCAAGACCGGGGCGCTCTCGGGCAGGAATCTCGATCGAGCTGCGGAATGCCTCCTCGCGTACATTCAGCACACGCCCACCGAGGACGAGCCCCCTCTGACGTTCGCGCACTACCGGCTGGGCCAGGTCTACGAGAAGAAGGGCGATGTCGCGGCGGCGAAGACGGAGTATGCGGCGGCGCTCGCGCTGGATCCGAACAACAAGGATGCAAAGACGGCGCTGAAGAAGATCTCCTGAAGGCGCGCAGGAGACCGCGGCGGGGCAACCGCCCTGCCCCACTTTGACCCTCGGCTCCTTGAATACGGCGCACCCCCCCTCCATCATCGCGCCATGAAGACCACGGTGATGCGTTCCTCCTCCCGCCGCGCCACCGCCCGCGCGAGCTTCCGGCAGTTCCTCCAGGCCGAGCTGGCGCGCCGGTGCGCGAAGAACCCGCGCTACTCGCTCCGCGCCTTTGCGGCCCGCCTCGGCGTCGACCACGGCACCCTCTCGCAGGTGCTGCGGCGCCGGCGCGCGCTCACCGCCGCGACGATCCGGAAGATCGGCACCCGGCTTCGGCTCGAGGAGAGCGCGATCGCGGAGTTCATCGAGCACGAGCGCCGGTTCGGCACCGGCTCGTCCTCAGCGGCGCCGGATGTGAAGCAGCTCACGCACGACACGGCCGTCCTCGTCTCGGAGTGGCACCACTTCGCGATCCTGGAGCTGATCCGGCTGCGGGAGTTCCGCGCCGACTCCCGATGGATCGCCCGCGTCCTCGGCCTGACCGCGGACGAGGTCAACGTCGCGCTCCAGCGGCTGCTGCGCCTCGGGATGCTCGAGATGCGCGGCCGGGGGAAGTGGATCGACACGACCGGCGACGCCGCGGCCGACGTCGAGGAGTTCACGCACGCCGCCGTCCGGCATCTCTTCGAGCGCGTGCCGCCGCGACTTCGCGAGCACTCCGCGACGACCCTCGCGATCTCGAGCGAACGCCTTCCCGAGGCGCTCGATCGGATTGCCCGCTTCCACCGCGATCTCGCCGCGCTCCTCGCGCGGGGGGACGCGCGCGACGACGTCTACCGCCTCGAGATCAGCCTCTTCCCCGTCACGACGATGAGACATCCCAAGGAGACCTGACATGGCCAGCCCGGTGATGCAGTTCCAGATCCTCTCGAAGAACCCGGAGAAGTCCGCGGAGTTCTACACGCAGGTCTTCGGATGGAAGATCGACGCGGACAACGCGATGGGGTACCGGATGATCGACACCGGCGCCGGCCGCGGGATTGGCGGCGGCATCTGGCCGTCGCCTCCGGAGGGACACAGCTTCGTCCAGCTCTTCATCGAGGTGGATGACGTCGCCGCGCACGTCGCGAAGATCGCGGCGAAGGGGGGGAAGACGATCATCCCGCCGCAGAAGCTCCCCGACGGCGACGAGCTCGCCATCGTCCACGACAACGAGGGGATTCCCCTCGGCCTCTACCGCCCGCCGGCGAAGCGCGGGGGGAAGAAATAGCTCTACGCCGACCGCAGCCCGAGTCGCGTCAGCCTCGCGTAGAGATGCCTTCGGGCCAGACCGGTTCGCCGGGAGATCTCCGCGACGTTCCCGTCGCACGCCTCCAGATGCGCGCGGAAGAAGGCCCGCTCGAACTCGAGGCTCCCGCTCTTCCAGTCGAGGGCGCCGAGCGACGCGGGCCAGACGGCCGCGTCCGGAATCCTGCTTCCGGTGATCCTCGCCGGAAGGGCCTCGATGTCGACGGTCCTTCCGGCGCAGAGCATCGCCGCGCGGATCATGACGTTCTGGAGCTCGCGGACGTTTCCGGGCCAGGCGTACGCGGCCAGGCACTTGAGCGCGGCCACGCTGAGCCCGTCGATCCGCTTCCCGAACTCCGGCGCCGCGCGCCGCGCGAACTCCAGCGCGAGTATCGAAATGTCGCCCGGCCTCGCCCTCAGCGGCGGGATCTCGATGACGAACGTCTGGAGCCTGAAGTAGAGATCCGCGCGGAACTGCGCGGCGTCGATCATCGACGGGAGGCTCCTGTTCGTCGCCGCGATGATCCTGACGTCGACCCGAACGCTGCGGGCGGCGCCGACGGGCTCGACCTCGCCTGACTCCAGAGCCCTCAGCACCTTGGCCTGCATCCTCGGGCTCATGTCGCCGATCTCGTCGAGCAGGAGGGTCCCGCGATGCGCCTGCACGAATCTCCCCACCTGTCGCGCCGTCGCGCCGGTGAACGCGCCGCGCTCGTGGCCGAACAGCTCGCTCTCGATCAGTTCTTCCGGGACCGCGGCACAGTTCACGCGGATGAACGCCCCTCCGGACCTCAGGCTCCGCTGGTGCGCCCTGAGCGCCAGGAGCTCCTTCCCGGTCCCGGTCTCCCCGAGGAGAAGCAACGGGTAGTTCGTCGGGGCCACCCGGGCGACCTGCTCCAGCGCCTCGCGCAGCCCCTCGCTTCTCCCAAGTATCTCCGGATCGCCGAGCTCCTCGAGAAGTCGTCTGTCGGTCTCGAATTTCGCTTCGAGCGAGCGCACGTGCTCGTGCCCGAGAGTGCCCGAGAGCTGATCGATCCGCAGAACTCGCCCGACGACCCTCGCCAGCGCCGCCGCCGCGTCGTCGTTCCGGTGGCCCCCCGCGGCCGCCCCCAACCGGCTCAGGCAGATCATCCCGATGACTTCGTTCCCCGATCGAAGCGGAAAGTAATAGATGCCCCACCCGGCGCCTGCGGAGGTCAGGCTCTCGACGCCGACGAGCGACGGATGCTCGGAGGCATTCTCGATGACGTAGGGCCCCGGCGAAGCGGCGGCGCGATCCACCAACGTCTCGCTGAGGACGGCGTGGTCGAGTCGCCCCTCGTCGGCGACGACCGTGAACCTCTCCCCGTCCCGGCTCAGCAGGATGCCCGCCTCGAACCCGCAGACCTCGAGGAATTCCCGGAGGCAGGCACGGTAGTGGACAGCGGAAGCAGGTCCGCTCACGCGCGGATCGGCAGAGTCCACTTCCGCTGGGACGATGACCGCCGTGCCGAGGAGGATCTCGTCTCCCGGTTGCACCCGCCCCTCGCGGATCCGCGCTCCGTTCACGAAGACCCCGTTGGTGCTCCCCAGATCGCGGACGAAGAGGCCGGACGGCTCGTTCCGGATCTCGGCGTGGGATTCCGAGACGCCGCGGTGGTCCAACACCAGCGAATTGGCGCGGCCGGTTCCAATGGTGAACGTGCCCTCCGGCAGAGGGACCTGGCTGACGAGGACTCCCTCGGCCAGCACCCTGAGAATCCTCACGGGACACCCGGAGTGCCGACCCCGACCGTGGGATGGGCGAACGCCGCTTCGGGAGTCCAGGCGGAGCCGTTCCAGTACTGCGGCTTCGGCAGCAACTCGGGGTCACCCGGGCCAAAGGCGTGATTCAGCCGCCCCGCGGATTGCCACCGGCGGTGCGTCGCCGCGCACGAGTCGGCCGCGTACGAATCGACCGCGCGAAGGCTTCGACCCAGATCGTAAAACGTCTCGCAGCCGGCGTTCCCGACGCGCACCCGAAACGTTCCGTCCGGCTTGGGTTCTATGAATCCGACGCTTGTTGTCTCATCGGCCGCGACATCCACATCCCTCCTCGGAAATCTGACGTCCGCCCATTCCGTCCCCCGAGCGAGACCGGCGAACGGTGAGGCTCCGCGCTCGTCCGGCGGTCCGGCCCCCTCGAGGTGGTGGGGATCCAGGACGACGAGTCCGGCCCCGCGGGAGGCATTGTCAAAGGCGCCGTAGAGCAGCTCGGGGCGACCGTCGCCGTTCAAGTCGGTCGCGAGAAGCGCTGAGCCGGCGCCGTGGTGCCACCATTCGCCGATGGTCGTCCCGTCGGGTGCGATGGATCGCACCTGGCTGGCCGACCACGTGCGGGCGTTCGACACCATCACCACATCCCGCCGGCCACTCGGGTCCGCGGGGAGGACCAGCACTCGCGCCACCGTGAACGCGGACTCCCGGAAGTCCCCGCGCTTCTCAATCGTCCGGCCGCCGGCGGGCTGTCGCCAGACGAGTCGCCCGCGGCGATCGAGACAGTACAGGAACGACGCGGCCTCGGACGGCTCGGCCTGCGAGGCGCCGAACAGGACCTCCTCGACGCCGTCTCCCGTGAGGTCCGCAATCTGGATCAGGCCTGTCGTCGGATCGACGTAAGCGTCGGGCCGAACCGCGCCTCCCGCATCGAAGCTCCACAGCTCGCGCCCGCCGGCGTCGAAAGCCACGAGGTGGTTGGCGTGGACCTCCGCGCGCACGACGGCCGGGGTCGAGAGAAGGGCGATCGACATCCCGGTGACGGCGAGGATGCCCGCGACGGCGAGCCCCCAGGCCGCGACGCGACGTGACACGGCCCCCCGCAGGGCGTCGGCGAGGGGCTCGACGACCACCGCTCGGGTCCAGGCGGCGACGCGATCGACGCCTCGCGGAGAGCGCAGTCGAGCCGCCGAGACCCTCACGGCGCGAGACGCCTCGTTTGCCGTCGCCCATCGGCGGGACGGAGCCTTTCGCATTCCGGTGCGAATCAATGATCCCGCGACGTTCCTTTCGATCCGCGAGCCCTCCGTGAGGCGCGGGATCGGCGCCACGCGGTGCGCACTCCACAGGTCGAAAGCCGTCGAACCTTCGTAGGGTGCCCTCCCTTCGATCATGAAGAAGAGAACGGCCGTCGCCGCGTACAGATCGGCGCGGGCATCGACCTCGCGCGCATTCGAGAGCTGCTCCGGTGCCATGTAGGCCGGAGTCCCCACGATGTCTCCCGTGCCGGTCAGTGAGGAGGTCCCCTCCATCCGGGCGAGGCCGAAGTCCACGAGGACGAGTCGATCGCCCTCGGCGACCGATCGGATGACGATGTTCGCCGGCTTCACGTCGCGGTGGACGATTCCTTCGCGGTGGACGGCCTCGAGCGCGCCGAGGAGCTGTCGGAACAGATCCAGCGCTTCGCGCGCCGGGAGCTTGCCGCGGCGCGCGACGTGCTCTTCCAGATTGGAGCCGGCGACGTACTCGGAGACGAGGCACGCCCGGCCGTCAACCTCCTTGAAATCGATCGCCCGCGCGACCGCCTCGTGATCGATCCGGGACAGGGCGACGAATTCCCGCCGCATCCGCTCGAAGGAGTCGCGATCCGGCCTCGCGCAGATCTTGACCGCCACCGCGCGGTCGGAGCCCGCGGCTCGCGCTCGATAGACGGCGCCCAACGCACCCCGGCCGATGCGGGCTTCGACGCGAAAGAGGTGGGAGAGCGGCGCTGGGAAGGAAACGTCGGGTCCCGAGACGAGGCGCGTCCGTTCCTCCGGGGAGATCGCCTCCGTCACGCGGTCCCTGCCATCCAAGCGCCGCCCCCCTCCGATTCGCCGATCGTATTCCTGAAGCGAATCGTGAATCAACCGGGAGGTGGGGACCTGGGGTCACACCTCCGTCTCCGACGCGGGACCTGCGCGTCCCTGGGCCCGCGCGCCGTCCACGGCCACGCGGCCATGTCGACGGGCCGGAACCCATCGGTGCATCTCCAGTTGCGGCGACGTGCACCGAGCCGCCAGGACCCGGCAGCCGGATTGCTGAGTGCCTCCGCGGACATCGCGTCGTCGCTCCGCTGAATCTGACGCTCCATCCTGCGAAGGGGGGTCCCATGCGCCACGTTATCCGCCGGTTGTTTCGATGGTCCCGGTTCGCCACGATCCTGATCCCGCTCGTGACGATGGGTGCGCTGAGCGCGCGCCCCGCCGCCGCGGCGCCGGCCGGCGTGCCGGCGGACGTCTGGCATTCCCTGTCGACCGTCGGGGCGCCATCCCCTCGGTCCGGTCACACCGCCGTGTGGGCCCGGGACGAGATGATCGTCTGGGGTGGCGAAGACGCCTCGACGGCGTTCAACGACGGCTACGCCTACAATCCACGCACCGACACGTGGCGGCCCATCGCAACCCCTTCGTTCCTCGCGCCCCGCGCACTTCACACCGCCGTCTGGACGGGCGATCGGCTGCTCGTCTGGGGAGGGAAGGCGGGGGCCGGCAACGGGACGACTCTTTTCGGAGACGGCGGCCGATACGATCCCGTCAACGACACCTGGGAGGCGATCACGACGCTCGGCGCCCCCCAGCGCCGATCGCTGCACGGTGCGGTGTGGGCCCCCGAGATCCGGCGGATGTTGATCTGGGGTGGCTACGACGGCAGTTCGTGCGATCCCTTCCCGGGATGCACCCGGCTCGCGGACGGACGCCTCTACGATCCTGACACAAATACCTGGCAGCCCATCTCGAGCATCGGCGAGCCCTCCGCTCGCGCGGAGGCGTCCACCGTGTGGACAGGCCTTTCCCTGGTCGTCTGGTCGGGATACAGCGAGCTCACCGATCGGGTCATCACGGGGGGACGGTACCTTCCGCCGTCACTCGACACCTGGACCGCGACGTCGATCGTCGGCGCGCCGCAGGCAAGAACCGGCCAGGTGGCCGTCTGGACGGGATCCGAGATGGTCGTCTGGGGCGGACATGGCTCGGCGGGAGAGCGACTCGAGACCGGAGGCCGCTACGACCCTGGACCGGATTCATGGACCTCGACCTCCACGATGGGGGCGCCGCCTGCCGCGGACGCGCCCACCGCGGTCTGGACAGGAAGCCGGATGATCGTCTGGGGTGGTCACGGTGGACCCGCACTCGGCTACCTGAACAGCGGCGGCCTCTACGACCCGTCCGCCGACTCGTGGTCTCCCACGTCCACGCTCGGCGCGCCGACTCCGCGCGTCGGGCACTCCGCAGTCTGGACCGGCGGAGCGATGATCGTGTGGGGCGGTTCGGATGGCGCAGGCTATCTCGCGGACGGCGGGGTTTACGGCGTCACGTGCGATCCGGGCGATGCCTCGAGCTGTGACGACGGCGACGCCTGCACCGACGACCGCTGCGACGAGAACGCGGGCTGCACGCACACCGACAGGTCCGCATCATGCGACGACGGGAATACCTGCACGGCGGACTCGTGCGAGCGGGTCTCGGGATGCGTCCACGCGCCGGCGCCGAATTCATCCGTCGAGGTATGCAACGGCGTCGACGACAACTGCAACGGCGCAACCGACGAGGGCCTCGGGAACACGACGTGCGGCGTCGGAGCCTGCCGCGTGACCGTGGACAACTGCACGGCTGGCGTCCCGCAGGTGTGCACGCCGTCCTCGCCGTCGCCCGAGTCGTGCAACGGGATTGACGACGACTGCGATGGAACCGTCGACGACGTCTACGTCTTCGGAGGCTACCTCCAGCCGGTCAACGCCGACGGGAGCAGCATCTTCAACCGGAAGCAGACGATACCGTTCAAGTTCAAGCTCCGGAGCTGCGGAGGGTCCACTGTGACCAGCGCCGTGGCCAACATCGGCGTCCACTTCTGGTCGAGCGGAGTCATGGGGACCGAGGTCGAGTCCGTGAGCTCGTCAGGTGGCGCCAACTCGGGGACGCAGTATCGCTACGACCCGACGGCGGACCAGTACATCTACAATCTCAGCGCGAAGACGCTGCAGGCGAATTCGACTTACCTCGTGAGAACGACTCTCGATGACGGGTCGTCACATGACGTGCTGATCTCGATCCGGGCGCAGTAACCGTATCGACCACCGCCGGCTCCGTCCCGGGGCCGGCGGTCACTCCCCCGAACGAGTGATCTTCATCGCCTTCGCCAGCGCCTCGAGCATCGAGGGGAGCTGGCCGTCCCAGTAGGCCCACTCGTGCTCGCCGGGGGCGCTGTGAAGCTCGAAGGCGACGTGGCGCTCCCGGAGCGCGTCGGCGAAGGCGAGGTTCTGCGCGAGGAGGTGATCTCCCGCCCCGCAGGTGATCCAGATGTAGGGCAGGGCGCCCGGATCGAGGGTCGGCACGAGAGCCATGATGTCGCCGTACTTGCGGGTGGCGCTGTCGTCGGGGCCGAGGAGCTTCGCCGTGTCGAAGGGCTTCAGGATCTCCGCCATGTGCGCGTCGCGGACGAAGTTGATCGACCCGCTGAAGTCGGCGGCGAACGAGAAGGCCTGCGGGTAGCGAAGGGCCCACAGCATCGCGCCGTACCCCCCCCATCGAGACGCCGCCTACCGCCCGCGCCTGGCTTTCGGTCCGGGCGCGGAAGCGACTCTCGACGTCGGGCGTGAGATCGCGGAAGAAGTACGTGATGTACCTGTCCTTCGGCTCCCCGGCTGAATTCAGGTAGAACGAGTTGTCGAATTGCGGGAGGACGACGACGAGGTCGTACTTCTCGAGATAGCGGGCCAGGTTCGTCTGCTTGTCCCAGTCGTAGTACGTGTTCATGTAGCCGTGGAGAAGGTACAGGACCGGGTAGTAGCGGTGAGAGCTCCCGTAGCTCGCGGGGAGGAGGACCCGGTACCGCATCTCGCGGTCGAGGGTCCGGCTCTGAAAGACGACGTCCTGCGCGGTGACCCCCGACCCTTCCGACCGCACGGGGGCGGAGGGAAGGCGCTGCTGCCCGGCGAGGCGCTGGTAGAACTGCTCGGGGGTCTCGGGCGGACCCTGCGCCCGGACGCCCGACCCCGACATCGCCGCCACCGCAAACACCAACCCGACCGATAGAGCTCTCCGCATCACCCGCACCTCGTCCCGCGGACGCACACGCCGCCGCCCGCTTGGACGCCGCGTCACGCCGGATCGCTTGAATGCGGCGGTCACCAGACGACGCACTTGTCCTCATGATCATTCGGGAGTCTCCGGATGTGAGAGGATTCCCGGCACTCTACGATGCGACGCGAGAATGGTCCTGAACGAAAGGAGAGGGTCTTGACGGGTTTGTCCGGGGTCCGCGGCGCATCCAAGACCCGCGCGATCCGTTCAAGGCAGCCGGAACGGCTCGCGGTAGAATGCCTCCGCTCGGCCCGCCGTCCCTTTCAAGGAGCGCCCTCCCGATGGATAGATGCAGTGCGTTGCGCCTCGCCGCCGCCCTCGTTCTTGTCGCCCTCGCGATGATCTCCCCCTCCTCCGCCGCCGCCGGCAATCCCCTGCTGGCGCCCTGGACGGGGCCGTACGGGGGAGTTCCTCCTTTCGACCGGATCCAGGTCTCCCAGTTCAAGCCGGCCCTGGAGGCCTCGATGGCCGAGAACCTGAAGGAGATCGACGCGATCGCGGCGAACCCGGCGACGCCCGATTTCGAGAACACGATCGCCGCCTTCGAGCGAGCGGGGCGGACCTTCACGCGCGTCAACACCCTTTTCAACATCTACAGCTCGACGATGTCGACGGACGATTTCCAGGCCGTCGAGCGCGACATGGCGCCGAGGCTCGCGGAGTTCGGCGACCTCATCACGCAGAACGCGAAGCTCTTCGCGCGCATCAAGGCCGTCTACGACGCGCGCGAGGCGGCGGGCCTCACGCCGGAGCAGAAGCGGCTCGCCTGGCTGGACTACACCACCTTCGTGCGCGCGGGCGCGAACCTCGCGCCCCCCGCGAAGGAGCGCCTCAGCGCGATCAACCAGCGCCTCGCGACCCTTTCCACGAGCTTCGGCCAGAACCTCCTCGCCGACGAGGCGAGCTACGTCCTCTTCCTCGAGAAGGAGTCGGACCTCGCGGGGCTTCCCGACCCGATCCGCGCGGCCGCCGCCGCGGACGCCGAGGCGAAGGGGAAGAGGGGGCAGTGGGCGATCACGAACACGCGCTCGAGCATGGAGCCCTTCCTCACCTACTCCGCGCGGCGCGATCTGCGCGAGAAGGTCTGGCGCACCTACTACAGCCGCGGCGATCACGGCGACGCCACCGACAACAAGAAGATCATCACCGAGATCCTGAAGCTCCGCGCCGAGAGATCGCGTCTCCTGGGGTACGCGACGTACGCGAGCTGGCGCCTCGAGAATACGATGGCGAAGACGCCCGAGCGCGCGATGGAGCTGATGGAGGCGGTGTGGAAGCCCGCCGTCGCCCGGGTCCGCGAGGAGGTCGCCGACATGCAGGCGATCGCCGACAGGGAAGGCGCGAAGATCGCGATCGAGCCGTGGGACTACCGCTACTACGCCGAGAAGGTGCGGAAGGCGAAGTACGATCTCGATCAGAACGAGCTCACCCCGTACCTCCAGCTCGAGAAGATGCGAGAGGCGGTCTTCTGGGCGGCCGGCCGCCTCTACGGCCTGAAGTTCACCCCGGTCTCGAGCGTCCCCGTCCTTCCCGACGTCCGCGTCTGGGAGGTCCTCGGCGCGGACGGGAAGCACGTCGGCCTCTGGTACTTCGACCCCTACGCGCGTCCCGGCAAGAACTCGGGGGCGTGGATGAACGCCTACCGGAACCAGGAGAAGTTCGACGGCGACATCAAGACCATCGTCTCGAACAACACGAACTTCGTGAAGGGGAAGGCCGGCGAGCCGCTCCTCATCAGCTGGGAGGACGCCTCCGCCCTCTTCCACGAGTTCGGCCACGCGCTTCACGGCCTGCTTTCGTCCGTCAACTACCCGTCCCTGTCGGGAACGTCGGTGCCGAGCGACTACGGCGAAGTCCCCTCGGAGCTGAACGAGAACTGGCTCCCGACCCCGGAGATCCTCGACCGGTTCGCCCTGCACTACCGCACCGGCCAGCCGATCCCGAAGGCCCTCGTCGACAAGGTGAAGAACGCGTCGAAGTTCAACCAGGGGTTCGCCACGGTCGAGTACCTCGCGAGCGCGCTCGTGGACATGAAGCTCCACCTCGCCGCGACCCCCGACCGCGACATCGACCCCGACGCCTTCGAGCGCGAGACGCTCGCCGCGCTCGGGATGCCGAAGGAGATCGTCATGCGACACCGCACGCCGCAGTTCTCGCACGCCTTCAGCAGCGAGGAGTACGCGGCGGGGTACTACAGCTACATCTGGTCGGACACCATCTCGGCCGACGCCTTCGAGGCCTTCCTCGAGAAGGGGGGGCCGTGGGACCCCGTCGTGGCGAGGAGCCTCGTCGAGCACGTCCTCTCGGTGGGGAACACGGTCGATCCGGCCGAGGGGTACCGCGCCTTCCGCGGGAAGGACGCGGGGATCGACGCGTTGATGCGCCTCCGGGGGTTCCCCGTCCCGGCGAAGTCGGCTTCGGGATCGTGACGGCGCTGCTGCTCTCGCTCGCGCTCGCGGCGGCGGTCCCCGATCTCCGCGTGGCGCTCGTCCGTCCGCTCGCGGGGAGCCAGGCTGATGACGGCGTATCGATCCTCCCCGTCGGCGATGACCTCCTGATCGCAGGCTACACGAGCGTCGGCGGCGACGACGCCGGGCTCCTGCTGCGGGTGAGCGCCAGCGGGGACGAGATCTGGCGCGCCTCCCTCCCCGGAGGAGGCGACGGCGCGGTCTGGTCGATTCAGCCCCTCGGGGACGGCACCTTCGCCGGAGCCGGTTGGACGAAATCGACTTCGGGAGATCTCGACGCGATGCTCGTCCGCTTCGACGCCGCCGGGAAGGTGATCTGGCAGACGGCGTACCCGGGGCCCCGGAAGGAGCGGCTCTGGTCGCTCCAGGTCACGGGCAAGGGCCTCCTCGCCGCCGGCGAGGCCGCCGATGCCGACGGGACGTCGAAGGGGCTGGTGATCCGGACCGACCTCGACGGCAAGGAGATAAGCCGCCTGACCACCGGGAGCGCGCCGTCGGAGAGGGACTTCTCGGTGCAGGCGCTCGATGACGGCGGCTACGTCCTCGCCGGCATGAGCGGCAGCGGCCCGAGGGAGGGGCCGGGCTACGACGCGCGGATCGCCCGCTACGACGCCACGGGAGAATTGATCTGGTCGCGCGCGTGGGGGGGCGCGGGGTACGACGTCGCGCACGACGTGCACCGCAAGGACGACGGCGGTTTTCTCGTCACCGGCTACACCGCCGCGGGTGACGGACGCGGGACCGACGTCTTCCTCCTCGAGCTCTCCGCCGCCGGAGAGATCGTCTGGGCGCGCACGTACGGAGGCGCCACAGACGATCGGGCGGTCCACCTCGCTCTCCTCCCGGGAGGGGGCGCCGCGATCGCCGGCTACTCGCAGTCCGCCGCGGGGGACTGGGACATCGTGGTCCGGGTCACCGCGGAAGGGGGTGAGGAGTCCTGGTCGCGGCGGTTCGGGGGTCGGGGCAACGAGCTCGGCCGATCGGTCATCGCGGCCCCGGGGGGCGGGCTCGTCGTCCTCGGCCACTCGCAGAGCTACGGCCCGCTCGAGCGGATCCTCCTCGTTCGCCTAGGCGCCTGAGCGCGTCTCGCGGCGCAGCGCGACGCGGTATCTCCCCGGCGTCCATCCGGTCGCGGCCTTGAAGACGCGCGTGCAGTGCGCCTGATCGGCGAACCCCGCCTGAAGCGCGATGTCCGCGAGGGGCGAGTCGCCGTTGGCGAGGCGTCCCTTCACGAACCCGACGCGCAGCTCCCGGACGTAGTCGCCGAAGGTGCGGCCGGTGTAGCGCCGGAACTCCGACGAGAGCCGCGCGGGATGGACGCCGAGGTCCAGGGCCACTTCGTGAAGCGTCAGTCCCCCCGCGAAGCGGTCGTGCGCATGGTCGATCGCGCGCGTGAGCCAGACGGGCGCTGTGCGCTCGGCGCGGGCGGCGCGCCCGGCCGACGCCAGCAGCTCGAGGGTGATCCCCTCGAAGACGAGCGTCGAGCAGGCCTCCGGCGCGGCCATCTCGCGCAGGAGGCGGCGCGCGAGCCACGCCCCGTCGTCGAAGGGAATCGCGACCGGCGTCTCGGGCAGGGTGACGAGCCCCTCGACGCGCCTCTCCCACTCGCGCGAGACCTCCAGCGTCAGCACGCGCCCGCCGCGGCGCGCCCCGACGGTCGTGTGGACGGTGCCCGCGGGGTGGAAGACGGTCAGGAACGGATGGAAGGGAATGCGCCGCCGCCCGTAATCGTTCTCCATCCAGCCGTCGAGCAGGATGCAGAAGAAGGACCGGAGATGCTCGTGAGCCGGAGCCCGGAGCTCGCCGGGGAGATCCAGGTCCCAGATCTCGAGCCCCTCTTCGGCGTGCCGGCCACGGACTGCGATCTGCCAGCTCTCCATCAGATCCTGGTTGACGCGCGGAACGTCTTCGGCTCGGATCATGGGGCCTCCCGGCCCCCCATACGCCGGCGGGGCGTCGATGTTGCGGAGGGACAGCCATGACGGCACGAACGGCGCTCCATCTCGCCCTCGCCGCAGCCCTCGTCACGGCGGGGGGCGCCGCGGCGCCGAAGGCGGAGATTCTCGGCACGTGGAGCGGAACCTCGGTCTGCGTGAAGAGCCCCGACTTCCCGAGCTGCACCGACGAGGTGGTCGTCTACGAGGTCCGCGATCTCCCGGACAAGGCGGGCTCGGTGCTCATGCAGGCCGACAAGATCGTGAACGGTGCGCGCGGAACGATGGGGGATCTCGAGCTGACGTACGCCGCGGCGGACGGCGCGTGGACGTACGAGCTGAGGACGCCGCGCGCCCACGCGCTCTGGAGCTTCACGGTGAGCGCGGGGAAGATGACGGGGACCCTCGTCGAGATTCCCTCGCGCAAGCGGATTCGGAACGTCCAAGCGGAGAGAACCGCGCACGATTCCGGAAGCCGGCGCGGCGCGTGACGGATAACGTGCCGATCGAGGAGGTGTCCGAAGCATGAGCGAGCGACGCATCGCATCCCTCGACGTCGTCCGCGGGGCCGTCATGGTCCTGATGGCGATCGATCACGTCCGCGTCTTCTCCGGAGTCCCCGCGGGCGGCCCGACGCCCGGCGTCTTCTTCACGCGGTGGATCACGCACTTCTGCGCGCCGGCGTTCGTCTTTCTCGCCGGGACCTCCGCCTTCCTTCACGGGCGGACTCTCGCGGGGCGGGGGGCGCTGTCGCGGTACCTGCTGCTGCGGGGTCTCTGGCTCATCCTCCTGGAGCTGACCTTCCTGCGCTTCGCGTGGACCTTCAACTTCGACTACGCGCACTACGCGCTCGCCGGCGTCATCTGGGTGATCGGATGGAGCCTCATCGCGCTCGCGGCTCTCGTCTTCCTCCCGCTCCCGGCCCTCGCCGCCTTCGGGATCGCGATCGTCGCCGGGCACAACTTCCTGTCGGCGTGGCTCCCGCAGCCGGCGCATGGGCCGCCGGCGGGAGGCTTCGACTGGATCCTGCGCCTCGTCTATTTCGGGGGAGGGATCCCGGTCGGGGAGGGGGAGCTCGTCGTCCTCTACTCGCTCGTTCCCTGGATCGGCGTCATCGCGGCGGGGTACGCCTTCGGCGCGGTGATGACGATGGATCGGGAGCGCCGCCGAAGGATCTGCCTCGGGCTCGGAGTGTCGATGATCGGCGCGTTCGTCCTCCTCCGCGCCTTCAACCTCTACGGCGACCCGAGGCCATGGGACGGCTCGGGCGCTCTCTCGTTCCTCAACACGACGAAGTACCCGGCGTCGCTCCTCTTCCTCCTGATGACGCTGGGCCCCGTCATCGCGATCGTCCCGGCCCTCGAGCGCGCGGACGATCGCGTCTCGCGCGCCCTCATCGTCTTCGGTCGGACGCCGCTCCTCTACTACCTCCTGCACATCCCGCTGATCCATCTCGCAGCCTGCGCCGTCTCGCTCGCCAGGTCGGGGCAGGTCGTCCCGTGGCTCTTCGAGAACCACCCGATGCGGAATGGCCCGCCTCCCGACGGGTACACTTGGGGGCTGGGCCTTCTCTACCTCGTCACCGCCGTCGTCGTCGTCCTCCTCTACTTCCCGTGTCGCTGGTTCGGCGAGAGGCGGATGAAGCGGCGGGAGGCCTGGATGTCGCTCCTGTGAGCCCCCCGCCGCACCCCGCGCGGCCTCACCTCACGGGCATGCCGTCGGGCTCTGCCCCGACGTCGCGTCGCGGCTCTGGCTCCCGTACGTCCCGGTGCCGCCGGGACAGATGTTCTGGCCGCGGAACATGAAGTACAGCGCCTGCTTCGGCGGCGGATTCGGGCCGGTGTACGTGTAGGACGCGGACGTCAGGTCGTTCGCGGCGCACGAGCCTCCGGAGAAGCTTCCCGAAGGCTTGAGGGCGGCGGCCAATCCCGAGAAGACGTCGTACCGCGTGCCCGATCCTGCGGAGAAGGACTGGTCCAGGAACGTGATCGTGAGACCTCCGGCCGCCGGCTCCGTCACGTCGAGGACGGTGACCGCGTCAGGCACCGCCGCGGCCGTGCGATCCATCGGCAGGCAGTCGCACGCGTCGCCGTGGCCGTCGCCGTCCGAGTCGGTCTGGAGCGAGTTGCCCATCGCCGGGCAGTTGTCGCAGACGTCTCCCACGCCGTCGCCGTCCGAGTCGATCCCGTTCGGATCGAACGTGGTCGGGCAGGTGTCCGACAGGTCGGGGATGCCGTCGCCGTCGGCGTCGGGGATCGGCGGCGGGGGCGGGTCGCCCGATCCCGGAGTCATCCACGGGTTCGCGCTCGACGTCGGAACCAGAGACGAGCCGACCGAGAAGGCGTCGAAGCCGCTGAAGACCGGACCGAGCGTGAACTCGAGGAAGTAGGCCCTCGAGCAGTCGGGGGTCACCCGCAGGCCGCGCTGCGCGATCTCCCCCGAGCCCGGCCGGATCATCCCCATCGCCAGCCCGTCGTCGTCGAGGAGCGTCACGTCCACCGACGCGCCGAGCGCGTTGAAGGTGATCTCGACGAGCTCGTTCGGATCGGGATCGGCTCCGGCGATGCAGAGCGGCACCGGGATCCGGAAGTGCGTGCCGGGTGAGCCGTTGATCCGCCCCGACATCGTCCCGCCGTTCGGGAGGAACAACTGCGTCGGGTTGTAGGGCGATCCGTTCAGCGAGAGGGAGTCGACGCCGAAGGCGTCGGTGTCGCAGGCGTCGGGGATCCCGTCGTTGTCGCTGTCGGGCTCGTACGGCGTCGGCGGCTTCGTACTCAGGTTGAAGGCCCCGTCTGCGACGAGCGGACAGAGGTCGCAGGCGTCCCCCATCCCATCGAAGTCGGTGTCCGCCTGCGTGGGGTTGTAGGTCGCGGGGCAGTTGTCGCCGGGCGCGCCGCCGTCGTAGATCCCGTCCCCGTCGGTGTCGGGATCGCAGGCGTCCCCCTTCCCGTTGTTGTTCCCGTCGTACTGGCTCGGGTTGTAGTCGAAGTGGCAGTTGTCCACGGTGTCGGGGATCCCGTCGTTGTCGTCGTCGGGATCGCAGGCGTCCCCCTGCGCGTCCCCGTCGTTGTTCGCCTGATCCCAGTTCTTCACGAACGGGCAGTTGTCGCTCCCGTCGGGGCGCCCGTCGTTGTCCGAGTCGTTGTCGCAGACGTCGCCGATCCCGTCGTGATCCTGGTCGTACTGGTTGGGGTTCCAGGTGTTCGGGCAGTTGTCGCCTGGGGACGGCACGAAGTCGCCGTCGGGGTCCTGCGTGTTGTCGTCCACGCCGTCGCAGTTGAAATCGCCGGGGCCGATCTCGACGGCGGCCCACGCGTCCTTGACGGCGCAGACGTCCTGGGACGTGAACCCGAGCAGGTTATTGTTCGCGAACGTCTGAGCGAGGAAGATCTCGTACGCCCGCACGTCGAAGAAACTTGCGGAGGACGGGACAATCCTCTCCGAATACCAGGCGAGCTTCCCCATCTTGTGGCGGCCGATCGCCTTCGTCAGGAAGCCCGGGCGGCCGTTGAACGCGTCGCCGGTCGCGATCAGGTAGTGGGCCTTGTTCATGATGCCGCTGTTGAAGTGGACGCCGCCGTAGTCGTTGCCCTGATTGGGGCTGTTGCTGAGCCCTCCCTTCGCGGAGAACTTCTCGGGCTGTCCCTTCTTGGACGGGGTCTGGAAATTCCGCACGTACTGGCCGGGAAAACCGAGACGGTCCTCCCCCAGGAGCCAGTCGGCCGGATCCATGTCAATCCCCGCCGTGTCGGCGAAGCTCTCGTCGATCGCTCCCGAGATGTTCTCGTAGACGAGCCCCGACGTGTGCCACACGATGCCGTGGTTGAACTCGTGGCCGAAGACGTCGAAGCTCGTCCAACCCGTCGCCGCGTGGATGTTCTGGCTGAACGGGACGACGTTCCACATGGCGTTCGTCGTGCTCTTGCTGTTGAGGATCAGCTCCGTTCCGTTGTCGTTCCCGCCGGTCCCCTGCCATCCGTAGTTGAGGCTGAAGAACTGGAAGACCCCCCAGATGTGCCACCAGGCCGTCGGCGCCTCGGCGTGCACCTGGCCGTTTCCGTTGAGGCCGTTCTCGTCGCCGAGATCGATCAGGTTGAACGGGAAGGACTGGCTCATGCTCCGGAGCTGGAGGTCGAACGACTCCTCCGCGTAGACGCGGTCGAAGACGATCTGGCCTGTGTGCGCGTCGCACATCACCTGGTGGGGTGCCGTGTCGTTGAGCGTGGCCGCCCACACCAGGTGCGCCCCGGGCGATCTCCCGAAGATCCGGCCGTCGAAGATCATCAATTTCGGATCGGCGAGCGAGGGGGCCGAAGGATCGCTCAGGAACGTCCTGGCGGCCGCGACGCAGGCGGCGGGTGTCGTCGAGGGATAGATGTCGAGCCCTCCCTCGGTGTCGAAGTCGGGGAGGACGGCCCCTCCGGCGGAGACGATCCGGGCGCCGGAGCCTCCCGAGACGGTGTCGGGCTGGACGATCACGCGGATCTCGCCGCCGAAGATCGGCAGCCCGCGGTACGCTTCGCGGAACGAGGCGACGTCGACCGGCCCTTCCGTGCGCACGTCCCGCATGATCCACTGCTGGTCGGGGCCGGTCTTCCCGAAGGCGGCGCCGTACGCTGCGAGGAAGTTCCCCGCCTGCTGGGCCGGTGTCGCGCCGACGGCCGGCACGTCGAAGGCGATCTGCCGGAGCGCCCCGCCGCTCGTGCTGCCGGTCAGGGGCGCCGCCGACGCGGCGCGGAGCGATTGATAGGCCGGAGGCGCCGGGTCATCGGACTGCGCGCGGACTCCCGGCGCAGAAACCAGAGCCATCAGGATCGCGATCGTCGGGAAACGCATCATCTTTCACCTCTTCGCTTGGCCAGTCTCGAGCTTTCGAACATCGACGCGGACTCTACCGTGAGCTGGCGAAGGGCGGCAGAGCATGAACATGCTGGATTCGCCGCCACGCACCCGGACCCGGGGACGAAGTGTCCAAGGAGATGTCATGAGACGCGCGCTCGGATTCGCGATCGCCTGCATGGGGGCGGCGGCCTGCGCGCCGGGTCCCCCCGCCGCGTGGACCGAGCCGCGCACGAGGATGGAGTTCGTCCTCATCCCCTCGGGCCGCTTCACGATGGGGACGCCGCGGAGCGAGCCAGGCCGCGAGGCTCAGGAGCTTCAGCACGACGTGACGCTCACGCGCCCCTTCTACCTCGGCCGCACCGAGGTCACGCAGGCGCAGTGGGCGCTCGTCATGGGATCGAATCCGAGCGCGTTCCAGGACTGCGGCCCGAGCTGCCCCGTCGAGACCGTGAGCGCCATCCGGATCGACACCTTCCTGGCGCGCCTCGACGATCTGGCCGGCGTGAGGTTCCGTCTGCCGAGCGAGGCGGAGTGGGAGTACTCTTGCCGGGCCGGAACGAGAACGGCGTTCGCAACGGGCGAGAAGCTCGACACGACGCAGGCCGGCTTCGACCGGGCGAGGCCATCCCCCGTCGCTTCGTTCCCACCGAACGCATGGGGTCTCTTCGACATGCACGGGAACGTCTGGGAGTGGACGGGAGACGAGATTTGCCCCTACCCCGAGGGCCCGTCGGTCGACCCGGTCGGCCGCTGCGCGTCGGACAGGCGCGTGATCCGCGGGGGGAGCTGGGCCTTCGGCGCCGACAGCGCCCGGTGCGGCCTGAGGTACACGCATCACCCGGAGGACTCGGGCTACAGTCTCGGGTTCCGGCTCGTGCGGGAGATCGCGCCTTGAATCGCGGTGGCGCCGGTGCTCTAGTGGTCCCGTTCGCCCGCCGCCTCAGAGGTCTGTGAATGCGAAGAACGCGCGTCACGCTCCTCGTCACCGCCGTGATGATCCTGGCTCTTTCCCATCCATCGATGGGGGGAAGTTCCCCACCGGATCGCTTCGCCCCGGGGTTCAACCTGCCCGGACGCGACGGGAAGGTCTCCCTCGACGCGCTCAAGGGTCGCCTCGTCTACGTCGACTTCTGGGCGTCGTGGTGCGCCCCGTGCCAGGCGTCGTTCCCGTGGCTGCAGTCCATCCACAATCGCTACGCGTCGAAGGGGCTCACGATCGTCGCCATCAACCTCGACAAGTTCCGGGACGCGGCCGACGAGTTCCTGAGGCGGCACCCGGCCCCCTTCCTCGTCGCCTTCGACCCCGCCGGGAGCACGGCCGCGGCCTACGATGTCGGCGCGATGCCGTCGAGCTACCTCATCGATCCGATCGGCAGGATCGTCCACGTCCAGCCCGGCTTCGACGCGCGAAAGACGGAAGAGATCGAGAAGCTGATCGAGGAGGCGCTCCCGCGATGAGAAGGCCCGCCCTTACCAGAGTCCTCTCGGCGGCGCTCCTGCTCGCCGCGTGCGCCGCGGCCTCGGGCTGCGCGGCGAAGAGGGTCCATCCCTGGGATCGCGATCTCCTCGCGCAGGTCCCGATGCGCCTCGTCCCCTACCCGATGCTTCACGCCGTGGACGACCACGTCTACTTCAGCAAGGAAGGGGCCACCGGCGGTGACGACGTCTCGGGAGGGGGCTGCGGGTGCAACTAGACGCGCCCCCCAGGACCCCGTCGATCCGCAACCGGCTGAGGCTCGCGGCCTGTCTCCTCCTCGCGTCGGGGGCGCCGGCCGTCGCGCCCGCGGCCGAAGCGTCGCCGGTCCGCCAGCTCGACCTCACCACGCTCCTGTACAGCGAGACGAAGCGCGTCGGCGTCGTCGAGCCGACGGGTCGCTACTCCAGCACGTACGCGGACGGCCAGTCGTTCTACCTTCAGTTCGGCGTGGACTCGATCACGGGCTCGTCGCCCACCGGCGCCAGCCCGAGCGGGCAGGCGCAGACCGTCACCAGCGCCTCGGGACACACGACGTCGCGCGCCGGCGACACGATCCCGCTCGCGAAGTTCCACGACACGCGCCTCGGCCTCGACGGCGGATGGGTGAGGCCGTTCGGGCTCTGGACCTCGACCCTCACCGGCCACTTCTCGCGGGAGAAGGACTACGAGTCGATCGGCGCAGGCGCCAAGCTGGCCGTCGATCTCAATCAGCGGCTCACGACGCTGACGTTCGGCGCCGGCACGAACCACGATCAGGTCTTCCCCATCGGGGGGATCACCGCGGGGCTCGCGGACCCGAACTCGGTCCTCGCGCCGACCTCGGAGCCCAAGCGCGTGACCAGCTACCTGCTCGGCGTCTCCCAGATCCTCTCGCGACGGTGGCTCGTCTCGGTCACCGGCTCGCGCATCACGGAGTCGGGTTATCTGACCGAGCCCTACAAGACCCTGAGCCTCATCGATCCTGCGACCGGCTTTTCGACCGCCGCCCTCACCGAGAAACGTCCGTCGACGCGAGCGCGCACGAGCGTGCTCCTCTCCTCGGTGTACCACTTCACGGAAGACGTCCTCTCGGCTTCGTACCGCTACTACACCGACGACTGGAAGCTCGGCGCGCACACCGTCGACGTCCGCTACCGCCACGACGTCACCGACAACGTCTGGCTCGAGCCCCACATCCGGTACTACACGCAGAACGCCGCCGACTTCTTCACGCCGCAGCTCGTCGCCGGCGCCCCGCTTCCCGACTTCGCGACGGCAGATATCCGCCTCGGCAAGCTCACCACCGTGACGGCCGGCGCCACGCTCGGGCTGCGTCTCGATCCGACCTCGGGCGAGTGGCGGTTCCGCGTCGAGTACGTCGGGTTCATGGGAGATCATCATCCCGCCGGGGCGGTGGGGATCCAGCGCACCTTCGATCTCTACCCGACAGTGAACACCGCCACGATCCTCGTCGACTACTCGCTGAAGTTCTAGCGGGCCGTGACGTGAGGACCGCTCGCGTCGAGGATTACCACGTCGGGCGGTTCCGGGCGATGGCCTCACCCTGCGAGGTCCTCGTCGACACCGACGACGCCGCGCTCGCCGATCGCGCGCTCCGCCTCGCCGAGGAGGAGGCCGCGCGGGTCGAGGCGAAGTTCAGCCGGTACCTTCCCGGGAACGTCGTCCACGCCATCAACCACGCCGGCGGGCGCGCCATCCAGGTCGACGACGAGACGGCCCACCTCATCGAGTACGCCGCCACGTGCCACGAGATGTCTTCCGGCCTCTTCGACATCACGTCGGGGGTTCTTCGTCGCCTCTGGAAGTTCGACGGCGGGGATCACGTGCCGTCCCAGCCGGAGATCCAGGAAGTTCTGAAACTCGTCGGGTGGCACCGCGTCTCGTGGTGGCGGCCGTCGTTCACGATGCCGGCCGGGATGGAGATCGACCTCGGCGGCATCGGCAAGGAGTACGCGGTCGATCGGGCGGCGTCGCTCATCGCCGCCGTGTGCGACGCGGCCTTCCTCGTGAACTTCGGCGGGGATCTCTTCGCCTCGGGGCGCCGCCGCGGGGGGCGGCCGTGGCGCGTCGGGGTGGACGATCCGTCGAAGACCGGCGAGGCGGCCATTCACCGGATCGAGCTTCCGGCCGGAGGGCTCGCCACCTCCGGGGACGCCCGGAGGTTCGTGATGTGGAAGGGGACGCGCCTCGGCCACATCCTCAACCCGAAGACGGGGTGGCCCGTCGCCGGGGCGCCGCGCTCGGTGACGGTGATGGCCGCGACGTGCGTCGAGGCCGGGACGCTGTCGACCCTCGCGTACCTTCAGGGGCCCCAGGCCCGGGAGTTCCTCAGGAAGCAGGCGGTGGCGTGCTGGGTGGTGTGAGGTCGCCTCGATTCATGCGCCCTGTGGAATACTCGCGCGCTCGCGCGCGCCACGCCACGACCTCACACGCTGGGAGGCACCTCTTGACCAGGCAAGCCCACGTCCGCATCGCGTCTGTCGCCCTCTTCCTTTCATGCGTTGCCGCGCCGATGGCCCGCGGGGCCGACGAGCCGGGGCGCGACGCGGTGTCGAACTCCGTCGTCAAGGTCTTCGCCACGCTCCGCCTCCCCGACCCCTTCAAGCCCTGGACCCGGCAGGCGCCGAGCGACGTGACCGGGAGCGGCGTCGTCATCGAGGGTAAGCGGATCCTGACGAACGCCCACGTGGTCCTCTACGCGGGGCAGGTCCAGGTCCTGGCGAACCAGTCGGCGGACAAGCTCACCGCGACGGTCGAGTCGATCGCGCCGGGGATCGACCTCGCGGTCCTCAAGCTCGACGACGAGTCCTTCTTCGCGACGCACCCGCCCCTGGCGCGGGCGACGACCCTCCCCGAGATCAAGGACGCCGTCATGGCGTACGGCTACCCCACGGGGGGCGACAGCCTCTCGATCACGAAGGGAATCGTCTCGCGCATCGAGTTCACGAACTACACGCAGTGGGTCTCGGGTCTGCGGGTCCAGATCGACGCGGCCATCAACCCCGGCAACAGCGGGGGGCCGGCCATCGTGGGCGACCGGATGATCGGCCTCGCCTTCAGCCGGCTCGGCGGGGGGACCGAGAACATCGGGTACATCATCCCTTGCGAGGAGATCGAGCTCTTCCTCAAGGATGTGGCCGACGGGCGCTACGACGGCAAGCCGGCGCTCTACGACGGCCTCCAGACTCTCGAGAACGATTCCCTGCGCGCCTACCTCCGCCTCGGCAAGAGCGCGGAGGGGATCGTCGTGCACGACATCTCGGGCGGCGTGCCGGACTATCCCCTCAAGGAGTGGGATCTCATCACCCGGATCGGCGACACCCCCGTGGACGACCAGGGGATGATCCAGATCGGCCCCAACCTTCGCGTGAAGCTCCAGTATCTGGTGCAGAAGGTCGCCCGCGGCGGGAAGATCCCGCTGCGGATCGTGCGCGAGGGGAAGGAGATCGACGTCCAGGTTCCCGTCGCGACGCGGCGGCCGTCGCTGGTCCCGGATCTCGAGGGGGCGTACCCTTCGTACTTCGTCTACGGCCCGCTCGTCTTCTCGACCGCGACGGCGCAGTACGTCGCCGGCGCCAGGAACAGCGGGCTGAGCTCCAACGAGATGATGCGTTTCTTCACGAGCCCGTGGCTCCGGCGGATGCTCGACCGGCCGGCGTTCGACGGGGAGGCCATCGTCATCGTCTCCTCGCCGTTCTTCCCCCACCGCCTGTCCAAGGGATACTCCAACCCCGTCACCCAGATGGTGACCTCCGTCAACGGCACGAAGATCCGGAACCTGGCTCACCTCGTGGAGGTCCTGCGCGACGCGAAGGACGAGTTCATCACGCTCGAGTTCGAGGGGCAGATGTCGGAGGCGATCGTCCTCCCGCGCGCGGACGCCTCTGCCGCGACGGAGGAAATCCTCACGGACAACGGGGTGCGCAGCCAGGGGTCGGCGGACACGATGGCGGTGTGGGGCGGGGGGAAGGGGAAGTAGGAGCGCGGGGCGGAGGGAGTCGCTACTCCCCGCTCTGCTGAATCAGCTTGGCCACCAACCCCGTCCACCCCGTCTGGTGGCTCGCGCCAAGTCCCCTTCCCGTGTCCCCGTGAAAGAACTCGTGGAACGGAATGTGGTCCCTCCACCGGGGATCGCTCTGGAACTTCTCCACATCCCCGAGCACCGGCCGCCGCCTCACCGGGTCCTTGATGAAGAGGCGCGTCAGGCGCCGAGACAGCTCCGCCGCAACCTCCCACAAAGGCAGCTCCCGCCCCGACCCGAACGGAAACGCCGCGGTGAGCGACGACCCGAAGTAGTGGTGGTACTTCTGCAGCGACTGGAGTCTTCCCGCCCGGGAGAGCTCCTCAACCAGGACATGTTCATCTGGGGCACGCTCAAGGGAGTCGGCAAGGTCTACGTGCAGGTCGTCGTGGACATGTTCTGCTCGCTCGCCTTCGCGAAGGTCTACACGTCGAAGTTCCCCATCACCGCGTGCGACTTCCTGCGCGAGCGCATGCTGCCCTTCTACAAGGCGATCGATGGCACACTCGGCGACGTTCTCACCGACAACGGCCGCGAGTTCTGCGGCAAACCCGAATCGCATCCTTACGAGCTCCTCCTCCCGATGGAACGCGTTGAGCACCGGACCACCCGCGCCCGCACTCCGAGAACGGACGAGTTCGCCGAGCGGATGAACCGCACTCTTCGCGACGAGTATCTCCGGCTGCAGAACCGGACGACCTCGTACACGGAGCCTGAGGAGATCCAGACACACTTCGACGGGTTCCTCGAGTACTAGAACACCCGGCGCTCGCATCAGGGCTACAGGCTCAACCGCCGCGAGCAGACTGAGGCGCTTCAGGAGGCCCTCGGGGTCAACGGGCTGCCGCCCTTCACGTCCAACACCTCGACCCCGTCGAAAAGCGGCGTGGTCGATCTTCTTTCGCTCAAAGAGGAGGTGACTCCGGAGCTCGCGGCGTGAGCCCTGGAGCGTCGGGTGTCGGAGAGACACCCAGCTCATCCACAACGTGCCGACTTCTACCGTCTACTCCATTGGGCCGACCAGTGGTGAACCAGGTACTCCTGCGCGCTAGCTGTCGGGTGGTCCACGTGACCCCGCCATCTGACCGACTCGATGACGCCAGTCTGAACTTCGACACAATAGCTCCCCGAACTCTCTATCCTTGATTTCCCTCCCCAACGATTCTGATCATCCCATACGGGGGGCTTCATAAAGTCCTGAACAAATTCGACACACGCAATACGCCTCCCGCGACTCATTTCGACTGTTGCCAACTTGTGCGTAGTCAACACATGCACTTCGTTGTCCAAGTCGCCCGACAACTGCCACCTGTCACCAATCGAGACCACCTTCGCCGCGAATCCAATTGGGAGACGAATCATCCAAAACGGACGTAACTCGGTCACGCGGCCATCCGAGGAAATCGTCATGCTGATCCCCGACGTGCGCTGTTTCTTGGCACGCTCTGCGTCATCTGACAACGGTGTCGGAACCGACGACACATCCAAACTACGCCATAGGCCCTCGCATTTGGTACCGATAGCATTCGCCGGGGTCCGATATTGGAGCGTAAGTGTCCCTCGCCACCTCTCTCCGCGCCCCTCTTGCGATGTTCCAATGGTCTCGCTCGCGTCGATGTCATAGGTTGTCATGGACCCGTCCGGCGGCGCAAATCGTAGCGCAATTCCCGACTCTGTCCCAGAAAGCAAGAAGACCCCGCTTGTGATCACCACCGCTAGTCTAGACAGCATTGACACCCTCCGGTTTCCCTCAACCGACTGACAGTCCCATAAGGCAACAACTGGCTTCGCAGTACACTCCCTGACCTCGGCTACTCGTCTCGCAAGTCAGGAGATCCGAGACCCGCAACTCCATGAAATGCCGGCAAGGCTACCGCGAGAAGCGCCGAGCCCGCAGTGGCGCAGATCGTAAAGCCAATCCGGATGTATGGAAAGACTGGAACGATCTGCAATCCGGAATAAGCAACGCAGAGTTGGATCAACGCGAGACCAAGACCCAAGCCGATCGCGACCCCACAACCAAGACCAATTAACCCCACGAGACTCCCGTCAGCAAGAATGATCAAGAACACTCGAGCCGGCGAAGCTCCAATGGCACGAAGCGTCGCAAGTTCCCTCTTTCTGTCCAAGATCGACAAGGTAATGCAGTTCCCTAGCGCAAGACAAGCCACAAGCAGACAACACATGGTGAGGGCTCGAATCTGGCCGAGCAACGCCTCGACCTTTCGAGTCTCGGTTCTTCGAAACTCGTCGAGTTCTTGAATCTGCAATTCACCATCCAACTGATCTGCATCGGACAGAGCGGCGACCACCGATTCCAGTCGGTCGCCACCGTTGAACTTTACCACGACGAAGTCAACCCGATCTCGAAGATTCGGAAAGTAGCGGTCGAGAAATGTTCGATCGACGTAAAGCTCTGGTAGCGGGCTGAACGAATCAACGACCGCTACGATGGGCACCGTTCTTGGACCAAGCGAGGTGCGTATCGTGATTGTCGACCCAGCAGTCAATGCATACTGCCGCGCTGTTGACGATGGCGCGATAACCCCCACTTCTTCTGTGACTCGTTGGAACGCATCCTTCGACCCTTTCAGAATCGGTAGCGCTGCGTATTTCGGAAGGTCTAACATGACAAAGACTGACAACAAGATCGGATCTCCGTCGACGGTCGCGGCCTCAACAAATGTCTGCGGGCTCACGAGAGACTTGGTTGCGGCCGCGACTGCTCGTGCGATCGCGCCTTGGTCGAATGGTCGTTGCGCCGTTACGGGCCCGGTGACGCCTCGTCCAATTCTCACGTCCCACCCGAGCGATCTCTCCATCCAGTTCCGCAGGTATGCAGAGAAGCTGGCCTCGAAGCATGCATGGCCGACCACGAAGCCAATGCAGATCGCGAAAACGCTAACCGTAGCGGCGTAGCGGCCGGGGTTTGCCCTCAGATTCGTGAGCGTGAGCTCGGCGATGGCGCCGTGCTTGTCAGTCACCGACGCGCCGAGAACGCCGGCTACACTCTCGATGAAAGACGTCGAGGCGATCCACACTGCGGTTGCCCCTCCTACGAGCGCTGCCGCGCCAATATCGACCTCTAGCCACCTCGGAAGAAGCGCTGAGTACCGAAGAATGCAGATGAAGCAGATCAACGACACTGCAAATACGGCTATAGCCACGCGAAGAGATCGTCGCCCGTGTGGCATAGGAGCGTCCAGTTGTTTATGAAGAACGCTCAAGGGCGACACCCGCAGAAGTGTGACTATTGGGACGACAGCGGCACTGACAGATCCGAAGAAGCCCAAACCGAACGCAAGCAGCAAGACTCCGCACGGTCGGTCATCGAACTGTGGAGAGACATCAAGAAGAACAGCGAGTTCCTGAAGCGCCACCTTGCTGGACAAGCGGGCAGCAATAATGCCGGCGGCGCCACCCAGCCCGCTGCCGATGATCGAGATCACAATCGTGTCAAGCCACGCAATGACTTGCAGGAATTGCCTAGACCCACCAAGGGCACGAACTATGCCCGCCTGCACGCGTTTGCGCCTGCCGGCAACGCTGACGTTTGCGTAGACTACAAAGGCTCCGGCCGCGACGGCGACGGATGCGGACAGGATTGCAAACAGTGAGAAACTGGCGAGTACATCTTCCACGAAACGTGTTCGCTGCGTCGGCTTGTCAACATAAGTCGATGGTGGCAAGATCGCTTGAATGGTTTGACGGGCAGCATCGAAGTTCACGGCTCTTCGTAGTACGATGTCGATTGCCGTGACTTCCCGACCGAGACCAGCAAGGTGTTGTGCTTTCGCGAGAGACACGAATGCGACCGCTCCATCATTGAGGCTCGCCAGGCCGATCGGACTGAGCACGCACTGAACGCGCAGGCTCTCCGCGCGTCCAGCCGCGGACAGGAGCACGATGTCGGACCCTGGAGTGGCATCGAGTTTATCGTGCAGGATACTTGAGATAAGTACCCAGTCGTCCTGAATAGCGGTAGGCAAGTTACCAAGCTTTGGGTGGTACTCGCGAACACCGAGGTCGGAGGGAAGCTCGATCCCGTAGAACTGCAGAGGTAGAACGTCCCCGTGCGCTCTCAGGTAACCAGAACCCCTGACGACGGGTACGGCAAGCGCCACAGCTGGCAGCTTCCGAATGCGATCCACTAGATTCCATTGGACATGCTCGCCTCCGACCGCAAATACCTGCAGGTCCGCCTTTCCGGCGGTAGTTGCGAAGGTGAGTTCGAACGATCGAACCATGTTGTGATTCACCGAAATCACGGCGATCGGGCCACACACGCCAAACATGATGCCGGCCACAGTTCCTAAGCTACGACCCGGGTCTCGCGCAACAAGCCCACTCACTAGAAGAATCGACAGGCGGGCCCGAGACAGCATGCCAGTCATAAAGTACCTACAACCCGTCCATCGAGAAGTGAAATGACACGCGACGCCACACGGGTTGCTGTGGGGTCGTGGCTTACAACAACCACGGCGCAGTGGCGTTCCCTACACAAACCTGCGAGGAGGTCCATCACGAGTGCACCAGTGCGAGAATCCAAATTCCCCGTAGGTTCATCCGCCAACACAATACTTGGATCGTTGGCCAAGGCGCGCGCAATGGCCACGCGCTGACACTCGCCTCCCGACAACTCCCCCGCAGGAAAGCTCGATCGACCCCCGAGATCGACGGAGTGCAGGAGAGTTTCGGATCGATCCCTCGCGACCTGCCATGCGACACCCCTGAGCAGCATTGGGACGGCAACATTCTGGGCCGCGGTTAACGTCGGAATGAGTTGGAAACTTTGAAATACAAAGCCAACGTGACGAAGACGGAACATCGCAAGCTCCGACTCAGTTGTCGGAAGTGGAACACCTCTATAAAGGACCTTTCCCGCGGACACGCTTTCAAGTGCACCCATGATGTAAAGGAGCGTCGACTTCCCGGAGCCGCTTCTTCCGGTGATAAGCAGCAACTCGTTCTTTATGACCGTGCACGAAATATCCCTGATCGCTTCGACGAGTCTGTTGCCGCTCCCATAAGTCTTGCTCACGTGATCGACGACAAGAATGGGCTCTGTCATAGACTCCTCGTCTATTCTTAACCTCTGCGAATCGCAAGACTCGAGTGCGCGAAGTAGTGTAGGCTACGAGGCGTACCATTCAGCCAGGCTCTTATGTCATCCACACCAAAGTCTCGTAAGTAGTCGGACGTGCTGCGGAACGACGTGACTCGAGTCACCGTCTCGCTGCCGGCCGCCTCAAAACACGCGGAAGCAGTGCTATCGATGCCGATCATATCGAGGAGCCCCTCGGTCAACGGGCTGTAGCTGAGACAGCATGAAAGACAATACAAAGCCGCTCTCGCCGCCACCAAGGGGACATGAATAGTGGCAACTGGCATCCCGAGGGCGTCGCATACGATCTCGACGATTTCTGCGTACGACAGTACGTCGGGTCCAACGATGTTTATTCCAGAGGACCTGGGAGCCGGGGAAAGGAGTATGAGATCGCAGATCTGGTCTACTACGTCCCCGACGAAAACTGGTTGGAACAGCGTCATCAAGGCGGGGCCCCTTGGAACGGGTGCCCTTCGAAGATACCGCATAGCGGCGGCGATCGCCGAGGGATGTTGGTCGCCCCGTCCGAAGATGATGGACGCGTGAAGCGTCGTCGCGACGAGGGGAGGTTCTGCCAAAAGAAGCGCCCCGCGGCGCTTCCAGTAGATGTAAGAGGCGTCGCTCGTCAAAGCGATATCCTGGGGAACGAGAGCGTCCATTTGAATGACGCGATGGACTCCCTGCGAGAGGAGCGCCTGTCTCAAGTTGGCGGCGCCGTCGTACAAAGTTCTTCGCAGCCGGTCCCTGTGGATCGTGGTGACGAGGTTGACGACCACGTCGCTACGCGCAATCGCAGTTGCCAGACTTCCGGGATCCAGCAGATCCACGTATGTGGGGTCGGCCCCGAGGCGGCGAATGAGCTGGGCGTTCCGAGGGTCGCGATACGAGCAGCGCACCACTGCATTGGTTTGGAGAAGTCGATGGACAAGATGGCCGCCGACGAAACCCGTTCCCCCGAGGACGGTGACGACCGGACCCGCCCTGAGGGAATTAGCCGTTGACGTCGTAGAGTGTGCCGCCGTGCTCATCTAGTGTCCTGCCTCTGACGCTTCTTTACAATGCCGGATCTTGCGCATGATTGTCGCAGCGCTCGCAGTCCAGATGAACGGTCGCGGGTTCCGGTTGTTCTCCCGGGTGTACTCCATGATCGCTAGGATGAGCTGGGGAACGCTGCGGAAGGTTCCTCGACGGATCCTCTTGCGGGAGATTTCTGCGAACCATCGTTCCACGAGATTCAACCAAGACGAACTCGTCGGAACGAAGTGGACATGGAACCTCGGATGCTCAGCGAACCACTGCTTCACTTCGGGGTGCTTGTGCGTCCCGTAGTTGTCCAACACGAGGTGGATCGCGAGGCGTCGCGACACCGCGCGATCGATGCGGTCAAGAAACTGCATGAACTCGGCGTGCCGGTGCTTCGGCTGACACGTTCCGATCACGGTGCCATCGAGGACGTTCAGCGCCGCGAAGAGCGTTGTGGTGCCATGTCGGATGTAGTCGTGAGTCTGCCGCTCGGGAAGGCCGGGCCGCAGTGGCAGCACCGGCGCGGTGCGATCAAGCGCCTGGATCTGGCTCTTCTCGTCCGCGCAAAGCACGACGGCCGTCTCCGGAGGGTTCAGGTACAGACCCACGACGTCGCGCAGCTTGCTGACGAACTCCGGATCGCGGCTCAGCTTGAAAGTCTTTACTCGGTGGGGGCGAAGTCCGTGCGCTTGCCAGATCCTTTGAACAGTCGCCGCACTGACTTTCTGCGCGCGCGCCATCGTCCGTGTGCTCCAGTGGGTCGCGTCTCTTGGCGTCGTGTTCAGCGTCGCGTTCAAGATCGACTCCACCTTTTGCGCTCCGACTCTCTTGCGGCGCCCCGGACGAGGCGCGTCTTTCAACAAGCCGTCAACACCGGCTCGCCTGTACCGGTCCCGCCACAGAAGAATCGTCGGTCGGGAGACCGCCAGTTCCTGCGCGAGCCTGTTGTTCGACTGACCCCGCGCGGCGCCCAGCACGATGTTCGCCCGAAGCACGACGCGTTGTGCCGTCTTGCCCGACCGAACGAGCGCCTCGAGGACCTCTCGGTCATGCTCGCTGATTCGCAGTGCTCTCGCTGGTTTCCACATAGTGCGGTGAAAGTAGCCTACTCTCGCCACATTGTAAAGCTATTTCTGAATCATGACACTAGTGCCATTTTGGGAGCAAAGGATGTGGGAGTCTGCTGAATAATCCGCGATGCCTGCCGATTCCAGCGGAAGGTCGGTCATCTCGCGCCACGCATCTGCCTCCACGCGCCGAGCAGATGCATCCCAGGCAGAAGCAATGCACGGAATCCCCGCAGCAGACCGAGCGGAGGCGGCACTGGCTCCAGCACTTCTCGGCGCGCCGGGAGGCCGCGCTCGGCGAGAATGGCCCGCGCCACCGACAACCCGCTTGCCACTGCGCCCTCCATGGAGGTGACATTAACCCCCGAACGACAATGGTCCCCGGCCAAGAACAGGTTGGGGATGGCGGTGTGCCCGGCCGTCGCGCGGTGCCGCCAGCTGCCGATCGAGTTGGCCAGTAGCGGAGTGTCGGTATTCAGGCGCAGGTGATGGCGGTCCACATCGGTGGCTCGGATCTCGCTCACGAAACTCCGCAGTTCGTCGATCACGCATTCCGCCGCCTGGTCGTGCGGAAGCGGTATTAGCGAGGCTACATCTCCGATGTTCAACGTGAGCACGGATCCCGGACAGCCACCCCAAGTCTGCGACACGTCGATGAAGGAAAGCGCATACCGGGACTCCGCGAGGATCACATGCTCCGGCGGCAGACCGGCGATGGGCCGGCGAAGATAGACCGTCATTGCGCCCATGGGAACCGATTCGAGTCGTGTTACGCCGGAGATCCGTGCGTCCTCGAGCAACTCCGGGTCCATGATGCGAGAAAGCACCCCGCTTGGCAGCGCGCTCACGAACACGTCGCCCCGAATCACCTTACCGCTCGCCCGCACTCCGTCAATTCTGGCCTGACCGTGCGATCTGCCGCTGCGCACCAGGCCATCCACGCGCGTGTCCAGCTCAATGCGGCAGCCGAGCGCGCGCAGGGTCCGCTCGAAGGGATCGATGAGCCCGCGCTGTAGATCGGCATTCAAGACTGAATACATTGGCACGCGGTAACGCAGCCAGCAGCGCACGATGGACTGCATGGTGCTGGCGGAGAAGCGCCCCGCGGGCGTGGCGATTGACTCCACCAGCATGGCGTCGGCGCCGCGGCGCACCCGACTGTCCCCATAGGAGCGGGTGGCCAAGAACCGATCGAGGCTCAAGTCGTCGAGCTCGGCGTCGTCGCAGTGCCCCTGACACGCCAGGTCGAGAAAAGAAAACACCAACAGCGCCGAGTCGCTCCAGGGCAGATGACCGGCGGCAAAAATGTTGCGCGGGATGCACGAGAGTCGCGTGGGCAGTAAGAGGGTCTGGTAGTGTGGGTAGAGGCCGCGCCGCAGCTGGTGAAGCCGGGTCATGTCCACCAAGTTGCCTAGGATCCCCAGCTCGTCCATCAAGCGCCGCGTGTTCAGGTACCAGGCGGGAAAGAAGTGATTGCCGTGTTCCTGGTAATCATCTCCAAATCTATCAGCGCCGGCCTTGCCACCGAGGCGCGGGCCGGCCTCAATCAGGATGACTTCCATTCCTTGGCGGACGAGCTCGTGGGCGGCCGTCATCCCAGCCAATCCGCCGCCGACGATCACAGTCCGGAAGGCGTTCAACGCCCGCGTACTCTTCTTGGGGCATCGGGCTCGGTTGAATCGCGGCGACGGGGGCTGATCGGGACCAGTGGCCTCGACGGCCCCAACGGCATGGGCGATTGCAGTCCGGGGGCGGGGGAGCGATGCCTCCCGAGTTGCCGCAACAGCGTCTGACACCACCAAGCGATCGCCGGCAGGCCATAACGCCCCACCGCGCCGAGCAGCATCGCCACCATGCTTCGTCGCCACGTGGGGTTCTGTCGTTCCAGCAGCCCCACGAAATCCAGGACGATCGAGAAGTCGTTCCACCCGCTGAGCACCTGTCGCGGATGGTAGGCGGCGAACAGTGGCAGATCGAACTCCTCTTCGGTAGTCATGCCGCCGAAGTAGTTGTGGCGCAGCCTCGCGCCGAGGATCTCACGCAACGCCGGCTCACCATAGAACTCGATCGACATCGTGCTGGCCCAGGCGCGCCCGAGCGGCGTCAATCGATAGCCTCCCGGCTCCGGCTCGATCAGCCTACGAGACGAAAACGAGCGCAGCTGGGTCGCGAATAATTGGTCCATATCCTCGCCGAAGCACTCGGCGAACCGGCGGCGATTGAAGCGGAACTCCTCCAGCGAGGCGATCATGAAGCGCTCCCGCTCTTCGCGCGGGGTGCACTGGTGACTCCATTTGATCCCGTGACCGGTGCCGCGCACCCGACCGATATATGCCTTGAGCCCGGCCTCGTTGATGAACGCTTGGCCGTCAATCACGCTATAGGCGGTTAGGCCGGCGCCCACAATGTGGACTGAGTGGTCGCGCAGGTCACTCTGGCTGTCGAGCAGCTTGTTTTCGAATCCCTCCCGATTCCACACGAACAGGTTTTTTTGCTGGTATCCCGATTCGCCAAGGATGCTCTCGGCAAGCAAGTAATTGAACGCCAAGACCCGTGGATCGCGTTCGCGGCGCAGCTCGCCACGCATCACCTGACGGTGAAGCGCGGTAGAATGCGCCATCACCGTCTCGTAGACGTCGAGCCCGGAAGGACGCAGCGCAACCGCCTGGAGCAAGTCACGCTTCCAGATCGCGCTAGTCTGACCGGGCAGGTTGAACATCATGTCCAGGTTGAAGTCGTCCAGTCCCTCGTCCCGCGCGGCGTCGAGACAGCCGCGGATCTCGTCGAGTGTGGGGGTGAGGTTGAGGACGCGGCGCAGTTCGGGATCAAAGGTCTGGACGCCTGCACTCAGGCGATTGAACCCGAGTGACCGCACGAACCGCATTTTGTCACGCGTCAACGTGCCGATGTGGCCCTCGAAGGTGGTCTGGGGGGCCGCCAGCGGAAAAACCTCGTGTATTAGCTCCATGATCTGTTGAAGGTGGCGATCTGTCGT
>JACPZX010000054.1 GCA_016195325.1 Acidobacteriota bacterium | reverse complement strand
TCGCGCTCGCGCGCGTGCTCGCGGTCCACCTGGAGGCGACGCTGCTGCATGAGGCGCTCGATCCGAACCTATCGCGCACGCTGTTGCGAGAGCGCGTTGAGAATGGGGCGACGTGGTGATCGATGGAAACCCACGCCAGTCAGGCTATCCCGTTGATTCCAGATCACTTAACCGATCACGGATGCAGGTGGGTGATACCCACCCCGTTGACGAGCATGAGCTTCCCCTTGCCGGTCCCCGACGCGATCACGGTGGCCGTGTGGTCCCGACGAACCTCTCGCTGAGGGAAAAGGGTTTCGTAGTCCTTCGTCAAGCCGACGAGCAGGATCGACGCCACGGCCGCGGCCGGGAAGAGCCATGTGGCAGAGCGCGTCGGGCCGGGGCGCGTCGAGGCTCCGCCCGACGGAGCCCGTAGTATCGCCACGGCGGCGAACGCGAAGAACGGGACGGACAGGAGCGCGAGCGTCCACCGCTCTCCCATGAGGGGCATGAGCACGAACCCCGACACGAGCGGTCCCAGGATGCACCCGAGCGTGTTGACGGCGAAGGCCGTTCCCGCGCGCTCGGGATCCCCGCCGGACCATCGGTCCACCAGCATGGACGTGAGAAAACCCAGGGTGCCGCAGAAAGGAGCCAGGCCCATGGCGACACGAAGCGCACCGAAGAAAAGGCCTCGCTCCAGAGGAAGCCTGGGATCGGCGGCGAGCAGGGGAAGCAGCCCGAAGGCGCCCGCGAGGATCGCAGCGACGATCCATCCCGGCTCGCTCGACGCCGGCCTTCGTCGGGCCCACACCCTGTAGAGCTTCGAGCCCACGGTCGTCGCTGCGAGGTAGACGGCGAGGATGCACGCAAAGGCGTAGACGACGGTCCCCTGGAAGGGAACGAACTGCCGGGCCCACACGACCTCCATCGCAAGGCTGACAAATCCGGAAGTGAAGAGGAGGGGTAGGGCACTCGAGCCCGACACGACAGCCACCGGAAGTTCCGGCTGTGTTCCTTCGGTTCGAGCTCGCGGGATGCCGTTGAAACGGTCGGCCCGCAGGCTGACGATCCATGCCGCCGTAGCGACGAGACCGTTGATCCCGGCGGTCAAAAGCAGCGTCCGGTGAAATCCGAGCATCTCGATCAGGACGAAGGCCGAGGCGAGGGTGCCCGCAATCGCGCCCAGCAGGTTGGCGACGTAGAGGTAGCTGAATGATCGCGCGGATTCCTCTCGGAACTGGGATCGGATGCCCGCCATGGCGAGCGGGAACGTCGCGCCCATGCAGGTACAGAACGGCAGGAGCGTCAGGGCGACCCAGCCCCCGGACGCCAGGTAGTAGCTGCCGGATCCCCAGGCCGAGTCGCCGCCTGGCGATGCAAGGACGAGCCGGCCCAATCCCAGGACCGGAGCCACCACGAAGCCCGAGATCCCGATAACAAGTTCGGCGAGGCCGTACAGGCGGAGGAATGCGCGCGCGGGACGTCCCTGAAGCCGGCGCGCCAGGTGGCCGGCTCCCCAACTCCCGAGCGCCAGCCCCGCCATGAAAACTGAGAGAACGATCGATACCAGAGGCGTCGTCACACCGAACTGGGCCATGGCGATGCGAAGCCAGACGACCTGGTAGACGAGGCTACAGAAGCCGGATAACAGGAAGAAGACGAAGAACCGGCCCATTGGGCCGGGACGATACCATCCGCAGCGGCGACGTGATCGGAAGTTGCTTCGCGACGGGCTCCCGCCCGGGCCGGTTCGTGGCAAACTGGGCTCATCGCATCGAGATGGAGGGAGATCTCATGGGCCCAGCTTCTGCGGACCTGTCGGCCGTGGTGTCGCGTGTGGAGCGCCTGGAGAAGGAGAACCACAGGCTCAAGATCGCCGCCGTCGCGGGCCTCTTCCTGCTCTCGTGCGGGGCGATGAAGGGCCAGGCCGCGCCGGCAGGAAAGAAACTGGAGGCGGAGGAGATCCTGCTCCGCGACGCGGCGGGGATCGTGCGCGTGCGGATGGGAAACGAGCAGAGCGCCACGGGCGTCCCGATGCCGGGCCTCTTCCTGTACGACGCCAACGGGAAGCTTCGCGGACGGCTGGGGATGGGCAAGAACGACTCCTCGCACCTCGATCTCCTCGATGCGCGCGAGCGGGCGACGGCGACGCTCGCGGTCGACGGGGACGGGAGGTCGAGCCTATCGCTCTACGACGGGAAGAGCGGCTCGCCCCGCCTGTCGCTCGACGCGGATCCGGATGAGACGCGCTTCCGCCTCTTCGACGCCAACGGCAATATGCGGACCGCGCTCGACTCGAAGGGGGACGACACGGCGACGCTGACGTTTCTCGACAGGGGGGCGCGAGCCCGCGGGATGTTCACCGTCACGGCGGACGGCGTGCCGCAGCTCTCGCTGTGGGGGTCGGACTCGACGGAGGTCGCGCTGACGGTCCATGAAGGCGGCACGGGCGTCTTCCTCTACCGGGCGAAGCAGTCCCGACCCAGCGCCGCCCTCATGGTCGGCGCAGACGGCTCGCCGTCGCTGACGATCGCCGACGCGAGCGGAAAGATCCGCTGGCAGACGCCGTAGCGCGGATCAGGAACGAGCCTTCAGGCGGGCGGACACGGCAGGGTCACAGCACGGGGTGCGGGGCGGCTCCCCCATCCTGGGAACTCCAATCCTCCGGAAAGATCACCTCCAGCGGATCGCCCACTCCCTGCAGACGGAGGGCGCTCGATCGCAGATCCCCGCCAGGGATAACGGGAGGGCTCCCGGTCGGCGGAGTTTCTTCGTCCCCCCGTTGATCCCGCCTTCCCGGTAATCCACGACCTCGGTCTCGGATTCCAGTCCGCTCACGCTCTTGAAGAACCCTTCGGATGAGTCCGGGACGCCGACGTCGAAACGGTCCCGGGGGCGAATGCGATCGCCGGGGATCGAGCCATCGTCCCAGGACGAGCCGATGACATAGGGGTGATGGATGTCCCCGTGCTCGAAGCCGACGATTACCTCGTCGTCGACTTCGGGGAGGAAGTACCACCCACGAGAAGCTCCGGGGCCCGGCGAGGCGATGCGGCTCCAACCCCATCTCTCCTCCCCATCGCCAATCAGCTCGCCTCGGACCTTGCCGCGCGTCCTGCCGGAGATCCCGAGGGAGCCGAGGGCGCTCTCCGAGATGTCAGGAAGCCAACGGGATCGGCCGATGAAGACCTGAGAGTCTTCGGGGTACAGGCGGAGCGTCGGGAGTTCGAATTTGAGAATCCGCTGCTGGTATCCGACGATGTCGTTCTCACCACCGCCGTCGTCCGCGGAGCCGTCCCACGCGATCGCCGTGATCTTGTCGGGGAAGTTCAGATCGAGTGGTGTTGCACGGCCCGTGAGCCGCCCCGAGCGCGGATCGAAGATCTGCCTCCCGGAACCTTCGCTCCAGACATGGAAGTTCCAGATGGAATCCTCGCCCGTGACGTAGAACTGCGTCTCGGTATCGAACCGCGCACCTTCGAAGAGGTACGGATTGCCGATCTGGGATCCCGGCAGCGGCGATCCCGCGGCGCTGAAGAACTCCGGGACTCCGAAATCGCCGAATCGGTACTCCTCCATCACGTTTCCGGCGACGTTCGTCACCGCCATCTTGCTCCCGTCCGCACCTGAGTGGAAAAAGTACGTCTGGCCGCCGCGGTCCATCGCGACGACGGAAGGAAGCATGTCGATCCGGCTCGAGCCGGGGCCGAAATACGTCGCCGTCGTGGCTCCCGCCCCGTCCTGCTCCTCGATCACCTGCGACCCGGCGTAGTAGAAGCGGGTCACGGCGCCGCCGACGGCCGATTCGATCCTCCGATCGAAGCAGTCGTACCGGTACCGGGCCGCGGGCCCGCCCGAGGAAACGGCGTCGATCATCCTTCCCCTGTAGTCGTAGGTGAACTGCCGGGACTGGGCCGCCGAGCCCATCGCGGCGAGGGCGCCGGTCTTGTCGTAAATCCTGGAGTCGAAGGGCGTCTGCGTGTACTGGTTCACCTGCGCGTCGGCAGGCTCGGGCAGACCGGCGTCCATCGTGTAGAACCCGGGATCGACGGGTCCCGAAACCGAAACGCGGTTGCCGGCGGCGTCGAGCTGGTACTGCGCCGGCGGGCCGGGCTGGATCATCGACCGGACGAGGCGGTTTGCCGAGTCGAAGGCGTAGGTTCGGGAGCCGGCGGGGCCCGCGACCAGATCGTCCTCGGCGGTCCGGTTTCCTGACGGATCGTAGGAGTAGGCCCGGTCGGCGATGGCTGAGTCGTCGAAGGCGCGGACGTGCCGCCCGCGCATGAGGCGGCGGCCGGCGTCGTACGTGGCGTCGAGGCGCGTCCCGTTTCCGTAGTCGAGCCGTTCGAGCCGGCTGACGCCCCGGTAGAAAAGAGACGCGACCTGGGGCGGACCGGGGTTGACGGTCATCAGGGCCGGTCTATTCAAACCGTCGTACGTGTACTGAGCGACATGCCCGCCCGGAAAGGTCAGGCTCGTGAGGTTCCCCTCCCCGTCGTGTGCGCGCAGAATCGCCCGGATCGGTCCGCCGGGAAGGATCTGCTGCGTCTCGGTCGGAACGCCCCCGAGCGAGTCGTGGGTGAAGGTGACGACCGAGTCGTCGTCCTGCGCGCGGATGATCCGGGAGCGGCCGTCGTACTCGTACGTCTCGAAGGTCGTGTCGGGCGACACGCCGGGAGGGCCGGGGTCGACGGTCTTCGAGATCGCGCGGTTCACGAGATCGTAGCTTGAAGCCACCCGGCTGCCGTTGGCGTCCGTGGTCCTCACCAGGTTCCCATGCACGTCGTAGCCGTTGACGAACGACGACAGATCGGGCGCGGTGGCCACGAGCGGCCAGACCGCCCCTTCTCCGACCTGTTCGAGCGTCCCGTCGGCCGTTCGCGTCACGATGCGGCGATCGAGGGCGTCGTAGGCGTACCGTGTCGTGTTGCCGTTTCCGTCGGTCGTGGCAACGAGGCGGGAGGAAGCGTCCCAGGCCCGCGTCGTCTCGATCGTCCCGACGGGGATCCCGGTGCCGTCGCCCGTGTCGGTCAGCGTCGCGGTCGAACGGAGCAGGCGGCCGAGGCCGTCGTACTGCTCTCCCCCGCTGTTGTTGCGGGGATCGCTCCACGCGACGCGGATGCCTCGGGAGTCGTACCGGTTCTCTGTCGTGTGGCCCGCGCTGTCCGTGACTCTTGTCTTCCTGCCGAGGTTGTCGAGCCCGTAGAGCGTGCTGAACGTCTCGTCGGGAGAGCCGAGGTCGGACTTCTCCAGCTCGTCGATCCGGATGAGGCGCCCCAGGGCGTCATAGACGTAGGTCGTCCGGTTGCCGCGCGCGTCTGTCTCCGTCGAGAGGCGGTTCACGGTGTCGTACGCCAGGAGGCGCTGGTTTCCCTTGTCGTCGTCGAATCGAATCGTATGGCCGCTGCGACTCCGGAAGTACCTCGTGGTTCGCTGCCCGTCGCCGAGGGGCGCCTGCGTGGCCGGATCGAACCACGCGTCGTCGGTCTGGGTCAGGCCGTCCATCGCGTCGTAGGTATGGACCGTCTCGGCAAGACGGATGTTCCCGGCCGCGCCCGGCGCATCGGCCAGCTCGCCGTCGACGCGCTCCGAGACCCGGTTGCCGTTGGCGTCGTAGTGGTAGGTGACGACGTTCCCCATCGGATCCGTGACGCCCGTCCGGCGGTCGTACCCATCGTAGGCGTAGTTCGTAACGCGCGGGTTGCTCTCCAGCCCCTGCGACGTTTGGAGAAGATGTCCATTGCCGTCATAGTCGTACTGCGTCGTGGCCCTATCCGTCCCAGCCGAATCGAATGTTTCGCGGAAGATGAGAGCGCGCTCATCGTAGACGTAGGAGACCGTGTTCCCGGGCTGGTTTCCGTTCACGGCCTCGCCCTTCTTGAACAGCGAGAGGTTTCCATCGTCGTCGTACTCGTACTGCTTGATCGCGACGTCGTTGGGATCGACCTCATCGCTCTCGGAGATCACCCTGTTCAGCCGATCAACTTGATACAGGGTCGTCAGATGGTCATTCGGCCGGAAGGCGCCGGTCTCGTCCTTGTTCTCGATTTCCGTGCGAACGAGATTGCCGTTGGCGTCGTAGAAGAAATCGGTCGAGTAGCGGATGCCGCTGCCATCCGTGACCTCGGGTGAGGTCCGACGCAATACCTCGCCGAGGACGTTGCTGACGACGATACTGTCATGGCCTGTCTGATCGATCGTCCGTGTGAGGTGCCCGACGGAGTCGTACTCGTAGGTGCTGACGTAGAGGGCCCCGCCGGACAAGCTGATGGAGCTGTGGCGCTGAAGGTATCCGGCCTGCGGCCCGGTCGCGTAATACTCGAACATGTCCTTTCGACGATCACCGGACCCGTTGTCGGGAAGAATGTGGGCCGTCTGCCGTCCGAGCATGTCGTATTCGAAGTCCTCGACGATGTCCGGTATCCGGTGCTGTACCTGCGTGACGTTGCCGCGCGTGTCACGTGTGAAGAGTGTCTGATTGCCCCGTGCGTCGACATGCCGCGTGAGCAGATTCGTCCCCGAACGATATTCGAAACTCTCGTTGATCGAAGCCTGATCCCCGCCGAGAGGGCCGGGGAGGCGCGTGATCCCGATGACGTTCCCGCGGCCGAGGCGCGGCGCGACGGGGTTGTCCGGCTCGTAAGAGAAGGCGTTGGTGTCGCCGGAGGGGCCGAGGATCTGCGTGACCCTTGAATCGACGTTGTACTGCCAGTGCGTGTCGAAGGACGCCGGATCGCCCGCGCGGAGAGGTGAGGTGGGCCGGTTCGCGACATCGGTCGTCGGAAGATCGGGATCGGCGCGGCCGGTGAGCTGCCTTCTCGTGACGATGCGGTTCACGCCGTCGTAGAGCCGCTCTTCGACGTTTCCAACCCGGTCGTTGATGATCGTCTTCATCCGGGCGAATCCGTTGGCAGCGGACGGCGTCTGCGGGACGTAGACGAAATCGATGACGTCGCCGGGGTCCCCCCACTCCTGCCTCACCAGCCGGCCCGACTCCGGCGTCATCGTCGTCCCGAACGGCGCGTACGTGTTCGTTAGGAAGACCTGTCCCCTCGGGTCGGTGATCGTCAGGAGATTGTGGTTGTTTCTCTCGTCGGAGAATCCGGCCGTGTACGTGTACATCGTCGTCCGGCCGAGCGGGAAGTCGTTTCCGTTCGGCGTGCCGACGATGGGCGGAGTCGTCACCGACTTGAGATCGCCGGGAGAGCCGCCCGCCTCTCCGGAAGCGTAGTAGTCGTAATGCCACAGCCGCCCGGCCGTGTCGGTGAGAAAGAAGATCCTGTTGTCCGAGTTGTAGGAGATCGTGATGCCGCGCCCGAAACCGTCGGTGACGGCGCTGAGGCGCCCATCCGTGTCATAGGCGAAGTCCAGCGTGTTCCCGTTGCGATCGACGCTCGACCGGATCCTCGCGTTGCCCACGGTGAAGTCCACCGGATCGAGACGCCAGATCCCGCCGTCCGCGAACGTCATGGTGTAGGAGGAGTCGGCGTTCTGGCTCAGGACGCTGAAGAAGCCGTCGGCCGCCCATGTGCCGCCGGGTTGAAGCCTGTAGAGATCTTCACGGCCTCCGCCGTCGTGAACCGTGATGTCTCCCCCGAGCGGCTGGATCCGAATGTCCCACGAGAACGTCCAGCCGTTCCCGAGAGGGCCGGGCCTGTGATCGAGCGAGTCGTAGGTGCGCGCGACCGTGAGATCGCGGACGCCGCTCGGAAGGACGAGGTCGGTGACGTGAAGGCGCAACGCCCCGGTGGACGGCTCGACCCCGAGGGCGGGAGGGGGCGGCTCGACGGGGTCCTGGGAGCAGTCGTCGCACGCGGCGACCGGAGTGCCGCCCGGCGGGGTCTGGATGTTCGCGAAGGTTGCCGTGCAACTACGGTCCCCCGTCATCGTGACGACGCCGTCCGCGCAGTCGGGATCGCCCCCGAACCCTCGGAAGTCGAATCCGGGATCCGCGGTCGGCACGAGGATGACGGAAGACCCTTCGGCGAAAGGTCCGGCGCACGCGGCGCCGCAGACGATTCCGGACGGGTCGCTCGAGACGGTGCCGCCGGCGGCGTTCTGCACGGTCAGGAGATGCGTCGGGACGCAGGCTCCGGTGAAGCAGACGAGGCCGGGGGCGCATTCGGAGTCGGCGGCGCAGATCGTCCGGCATGAGCCGCCTCCGTCGCAGGTGAAGCTGCCGCAGCCCCCTTCCGGATCGGTGTTGGCTGGATGGTTCTGGCAGGTGCCGGCGCTCGCGGAGAGGTTGCACGCGACGCAGGTGCCGCCGCACGAAAGGTCGCAGCAGACGCCGTCGGCGCAGACCCCGCTGCCGCAGGCGGAACCTGCGCCGCACTGCGCGCCGCCTTCACCGGGGCAGGATCCGAGCTGTCTCGGGAAGCAGGCGGCGGAACTCTGCGGCCGCTCGGCGCCGGAGGGGTTCCTCCCGTTCGAGCCTTCGGTGACGAAATCGTGAGGCGCGACCTGGAAGAGAGAGGCCGTTCCCGGGGCCGGGTTCACCAGGATCGGATAGACCGTGGCCCCGCCCGTATCGCAGGTTTCGGGAAGTAGCGGCTGATTGAAACCGACGCCGCAGCCGCCGACCTGGGTGATTTCGCACCGGTAGACCGCGTAGCTGCGAGCGTCGGCGCTGCACGACGGGTGCCATGAGAGCCGGGTGAAGCCGGAGCCGTCGTCGATCATGATGGTCGTGCCGGAGACGGTCGTTGACTCGGGGATCCGGCCCGCCGAGGATCGGATGACGGCCGATCCCCCGGTCACGCAGGCGGGGACGGCGCCGCCGTTGATGACGCCCTCGAGATCGAGCGGCGAGCCCTGGCCCGCCGCGCCGACCACATCCATCAGGATGCGAACGAGCCGTTTCGGAGGCCCGATCGAAAGCCCATTGGGAACCGTCAGGATCAACCTGATCCTGTTCTCGCCGCCGAAGCTCCAGTTGAGGTTGTTGCCGGCGTCGACCGACTCGACGGCGCGAACGCGGACGACGCGGGAGTTGAACTCGAGAGTGAACGAAAAGGTCTGGCTGGCGTCGACGTCATCAGCCCTGATGTAGAAACTCTGGGCGATCGCGCCGGGGGCGAGAGCCCCGGGCGATTCGATGCTCAGATGTGCGGGAGGTGCGATCTCGATGACGGCCGTGTCGGTGAGTGGCTGGTCCGCCGCCCACCCGCGGCCGCCGACCACGAGAATCGATCCGCCGGCGGTAATCGTTGAGGGGAGCAGCGCGATGGAGGTGACGCTTCGTCGTGCGTAGGCGGGCGGCAGGGCGTACGAGAGGAATGCGGGCCCGCCCGCGGGCAAGACGTCGAGATCGAAATTCGCGGAGTCCAGGCGGAAATCGCCCACAACCGCCACGCTGCCGTCGGGAAGCGCCGCGACGGCCGGCCTCTCGATCGCGTGGATGCTCGGCGGCCCGGGAACGACGGTGCCGCTGACCACGTCGATCTCCTCGGTTGAGGAGAGGGCGGCGCCCGAGGCGTCCCTGCCGCCGATGACAAGTACGCGGCCGTTCGAGAGGAGGACGGCGGCGTGCCCCGATCTCGGCGCGAGGAGACGTCCGGAAGGATTGAGGAGTTCCAAGCCGGGGTCGAAGGTCTCGGTCGTAACGAGCGGCGCCCCGGAAGCATCTTCTCCGCCGACGACGAGGATGGTGCCGTCCGTCAGAAGCGTTGCAGTGTGGTTCCTTCGAGGCGTCGACATGACGGCGGCGACAGGCGTCCAGAGTGATGTATTGGGGTCGTAGATCTCGAGCGTATCCGAGGCCCCGGCGACCTCGGTCTGGCCGCCGATGATGACGACCTTTCCGGTGGGCAGTGCCACCGCCGCGTGACTCATCCGTCCGTTGTTGAGAGAGCCGGTCGAGGACCACAGGCCCGTCGGCGGATCGAAAATCACGGCGGAGGAGCGGACGGCGAAGCCGGCGCTACCCAGATCCTCGTAGCCTCCGGCGATCAGCACGCGGCCGTCGGAGAGCCGCACGGCCGTGGCCTCTTTGCGATCCGGCGCGTCGGGCATCGGATTCACGGGGATCCAGGCGTTCAGAGCGGGGTCGTAGATCTCGCAGCCATCATCGCTCGGGTCCGCGACGTCGGTGCCGCCGCAGACGAGGACGCGCCCGTCGAGAAGCGTCGTCGCCGTGTGTCCTGCGCGCGGAGAAACGAGATGACCGGCCGGCTTGAGCCTAGGCCCCAGCGCCTCGCAGACGAGGTTGTCGCAGGCGTCGCCGATGCCGTCCTGGTCCCGATCGGACTGGGACGGATTGTAGGCCGTGTCGCAGTTGTCGATCGCGGCGCAGACGCCGTCGCCTGCTAGATCGTCGGCGGTCCCGCACGTCCTGTCGGGGCCGAAGAGAACCAGGTTGTCGTCGGGGGTGTTGCAGATGCCGTTGGGGCCGCCCGCCACCTCCGAATCGGGCGAGAGCGCGCCCGGCACGCACGCGCCGGACGCGCACGAGTCGGCGATCGTGCACACGTTCCCGTCATCGCACGGCGCGCCGTTCGGAAGCGGTGTTCCGGGGGCGCACGCTCCGGCGAGACACGATTCGGCGCCGTTGCAGATGTTCGTATCGGCGCAGGAAGAACCGTCGGCGAGCGGCGATCCCGGGAAGCACTGGCCGGTGATGGGGTCGCATATCTCGGCGCCGTTGCAGACGTTTCCGTCGTCGCAATGGGAGTCGGCCGTGCAGAGGACCGTCAGCTCGAGCCTCCGCGTGATGTTTCCGGCGATATCCACGTAGGGATTCGGGACGAAAACGGGGTCCGCGCGATTCTCGGCCGTCACTTTGATCTCGTCGAGGAAGAACCCGGCCTTCGTGACCGACATGTCCGTGGCGAACTCGAATGGAGTGGTGAACTGCTGAACCGTCGGGCCTGAAACCTGGCGCCATTCGAACCGGACGATGCCGGACGGGCTCGCCGCAGTGAGCGGAAAGATCGAGGCGGACGCATCGAGGGTGTGGATTCCCGGCGTGACCGTCATCCGGAGGACGCCCCCCGGCACGGGAGTCGAGGAGGCTTCGACGAGGAGATCGGCGGCCTCGAAGAGTGGATTCACACCGACGTCGCTCGCCTCGAAGAGAGGATTGGCGCGGCTCGAGCCATCGGTCAGGAAGCCCTGGTCGCCGTCGTCGCGCCAGATGAACTTCGGCGTCGAGCCCGACGGCGCTTCCGTTCTCAGGTGGACGTCGACCGTGGTTCCATTGATGACGATATCCGAGGCCGTCGAGCCGGCCATGAGGTTCGTGTGGCCGTTCTGACTCAGGATGACGAAGTCGGTCAGACCGGCGAGGGCATCGCCGTACCCGGGCTGTTCGACGCCTCCGTTGCCGACTCCGAGCTTCAGAAGCGGCGCCGGGTCGTTCGGCGGGCCGGGATCGACGATCTCGACCGAAGAGCCGGGGCCGCGGGCGCCGCTCCTGATGACGTACCGCCTCGTGACGCTATCGAATATGACCGTCGCGTGCGCGTACGGGGCGGCGGAGACGCCGCCCGCCGAGTCCTGCGGCAGGCTGCGGATGGCTCGCTGGATCTCGACGGCGATCTCGTTCGTTCCGGTAAGCGGCTGGCCCGGGTTGTTCGGATTCGTCAGAGTGATATCGACGACAGGCGTCGGTTGCTGGGGCGTGCCGGATGTCATCCGCATCCGCATCGTGGAAGGGGTGGGGATCAGAATGGAATTCGGGTCGGTGTCGAAGACCTCCGATTCGCTCACGCCACTTCCGGCGCTCAACCGGATCGACTCGCTGAAGACGAAGTGCAGGACATCGAAGCTGCCGTCGCCGTCGGTGTCCTCGGGCGACGTCGAGACCAGCACGGGCGGCGCCTTGTCCACGAGGCGCGCCGAGTTTGAGGCGGCGACATCGAGCGGCTGGCCAGTCTCCGCGCTCAGGATCTGCGCGGCCGGGGGCAGGAGCCGAACCTCGACATCCGTTATGCCGGTCGTCGGTAACTCCGGGCTGAAGTCAACCTTCAGCTTCGAGGCCGGATAGCCGAGTTCGGTCCCCTGTGAAAGCAGGATCTGGGTGGCGGGAATGTCGATCGTCGGGCCGCCCGGTGGATCGAAATGAAGAACGAAGTTGCTCTCCATGCCGGCGAGCGTCGCGGGGTCGATGATCTGGTTGGCATAGAGCACCACGCTGTCGATTCCCGCGCCGGCGCCGGATGCCCGCTCCTCGACCTGAACCATCTTGAAGGGGACCGACTGGATCCCGTAGGGGGTCATCGTCACGGGAAGGGCCGGGCCGCCGCCCTGATCGACATCGAGCATGTGCCCCGGCCCCACGGACGAGAGGGACGTGTGGGCGATTTCGAAAATCGCGATGCCGCGCGAGAAGCGGGCGTCGCCCGGCAGCGGCGGGGTGACGTCGCGCGCCGTGAACTCGGCGGAGTCGAGGACAACTTGTGATGACCCCGACCGGCCGAGCTTGAGAGCGGGGGCTGAGCCGAACTTCGGATCGATGACGACGCTGTGGGAAGGGACCTCGACTTGCCCCGAGGAGCGAACGGGCGTGCCGTCCGTGATGAACATCGTGTAGCGGAGGCTGAACGACTCGAGCACGCACTTGAACTCGACCCCGGTCCCCCAGGTGAAGACCACGCTCGGGGGCCGCTTCACTTCGCTCTCGATGGCGGCGCAGATCTCGAGGCCGCTGCTGAAGGGGCCCGCCCGCTGGATTCGCTTGAAATCGCTGCCGTCGATCGACATGAGGAGATCGAGGGCGGGGAGCGCCGTCGCCGCGTTCGCTCCGGAGATGGTCGTCCCGAGACGTCTCCCCGACGTCGGCACCGTCTCGTCGGTGCGCAGCGCCACGATCGGTCCGCCGTACGACGGATCGATGTTGAAGGCGGAGTCGACGGCGTAGGCGCGGACGAAGAAGGAGTTTCGCAGCGTCTGCGGCTGGGGCACTCCAACGATTCCGGTTCCCGGTAAGAGACTCTGGCCGGGAAGGACGATCGCGATCCGCACGGCCGGACCCGACGCAGCCGGAGCGGCGATGCTGAACGCCATCACACCGACGATCGTGAGCAGACTGCGGACCAAGAATCCGGAACCTCGGATTCCAACTCTCATCGTTCGCCCCCCCTCCGCCGCGGATGCCCCCGCATCGCGCTGAAGCAGTCTCACAGAGATCCCCCGGCGCGGCTCTCTCCCCCATGAGAGCCGCGTTCCGCTTCGACGTCGCGGACTGGCGGGCGCCCGAACGCCCGCATCCGTTCTCCGCGATCATCTCATCCGTGGCGCACCGGAAGGTGGCGCACCCGAAGTCTTTTCTCTCCTGAAGAGGTTCGTCCGGGGGAATTCATTCTATCAGCGAAATCGCTTCGAATGGAACCCTCGCGCCCGCGTCACGAGCCGTTCATCGAGCATCACGAGCTGCCTTCGATTCCCACACGCTTCCGCCTCGCACACCGGTCACGCCCGTTCGTCCCTTCCCAGAATGCCCCAAACCCTGATATGCTCGTTCGATTCTGCGGCGTCGGCCTGAATGGACTGGGGGGGGCCATGAAGATCGCCATGCGCTTGACGCTCGCCGCGGGAGCGCTCGTCGCGCTCGCCTCCGCGTTCGCGGGCGGAGGAAAGCCCGCAAGCACCGAATTCGCTCCCGGAGAGATCGTCGTCAAGCTCCGGCACGAGATGGACTCCGGCGACGCCCTCGTCGTGCAGAATCTGAAACGCCGCTATCCCGACGCCGTCGCTCGCCACGCCTTCGCGCAGCCCCGCCCGGCCGGAGAGATCCGGGAGCGCTTCCCGCAACGAGCGGCCCGGGCCGCAGCGCGCGCCGCGATCCCGACTCTCGACCGGATCTACGTCCTCGATCTGAAGAACGGCCGCGCGGACGTGGAGTCTCTGGCGCGCGAGATGCGGAAGGATCCCGAGGTCGTCTACGCCGAGCCGAACTTCGTCTACCGCACCGCGTCGACGACGTTTCCGAACGACACGTACTACCTCTCCTCGGGGTCGTGGGGGCAGCCGTACGACGATCTCTGGGGGCTGAAGGGCATCCAGGCTTCGGGCGCCTGGAAGACCTCGACGGGCGCGGGGGTCGTCATCGGCCTCGTCGACACCGGCGTCGATTACAACCACGCCGATCTCAAGGCGAACGTCTGGATCAACCCGGGCGAGGACCTGAACCACAACGGCACCGTCGAAGCCCGCGAGGTGAACGGAGCGGACGACGACGCGGACGGCTACGTCGACGACCTGCGCGGGTGGGACTTCGTCAACGGCGACGCGGACCCGATGGACGACAGCGGCCACGGGACGCACGTCGCGGGGATCCTCGCGGCGATCGGGAACAACCAGCGCGGCGTGATCGGGGTCGCCTTCGGAGCGAAAGTTCTCGCGGTGAAGTCGTTCTCCGCACTCGGAACAGGCACCGGCGCCAACGCGGCCGCCGGCATCGTCTACGCCGCCGCCCACGGTGCGGAAGTGATCAACATGAGCTGGGGGGGGCCTGCGTCGCAGGTCGTCGCCGACGCCGTCGCCTACGCTGCCTCGCTCGGCGCCGTGCTCGTCGCCGCGGCGGGCAACGGGAACACGGACGTGAGGTACACGGCCCCGGCGTCGTATCCCCAGGTGATCGCGGTGGGGGCCGTCGATCGCAACGGCGTCAAGACCGACTTCTCGAACTGGGGGGACAGGCTCTCGGTCGCCGCCCCCGGAGGGGACAGCGCCGACCCCGCGGACCCGCAGCTCAAGTTCGTCAACATCCTCTCCCTGAAGGCCTCGCAGGGACGCCTCGCCGGCAAGTACCCGTCGCAAGTCGTCGGCAAGGACTACTTCCGCCTGCGCGGGACGAGCATGGCCGCCCCGCACGCGGCGGGAGTCGTCGCGCTCATCCTCGCCCGGCAGCCTCTGCTTTCGGCCGACCTCGTCCGAGCGGTCCTCGAGGGATCGGCGGACGATCTGCAGGGGAATGGCTTCGACGTCTTCACCGGGTACGGGCGCGTCAACGCCGCCGGGGCGGTCGCGCGCGCCGACCTGGCGCTCGTGCGCCCCGAGCTGACGATTTCGGCGCTCGCGCCGGCCTCTCCGTCGGCGGCGCTCGACGGGCCGGTCGCCGTCGACGTGACCGTCTCGAACACGGGGCGCGGCGCCGCGACGTCGGTGGACATCGACCTGTTCGACGGCGATCCGGCGGCGGGGGGCGCGCATCTGGCGCGCCGGACGATTCCCGGCGTGCCCGCCGGCTCCTCGATCGTCGCGACGATGTACGTCACGCTCGGAGCCTATGGCGATCACACCCTCTTCGCCGCCGTCGATCACGACGACCGCGTCGCGGAGATCAACGAGGCCAACAACTCGAGGACGGGGCTCGTCGAGGTCGCGGACTTCAGCTCGATGGTGAGCGCCGTCTCGACGCTCGCGGCCAGCGATCAGCTCTTCCCGAGCCTGAGCGGAAACCGGATTGTCTGGGAGGATCTGCGCACCGGCGACGCCGACATCTACATGCAGGACCTCGGAACCGGCCTCCAGACGCGGCTCACCACCGACCCCTCGGACCAGGCCCTTCCCGTCATCTCGGGCGACGTCGTGGTCTGGCAGGATCACCGGAACGGGACGTGGGACATCTACGCCTACGATCTCGCGGCCGGACTGGAGACCCGCATCACGAGCGACGGGAGCGATCACACCGCGCCGTCCACCGACGGCCGGCGCGTCGTGTGGACCGACTGGCGCCACGGCGACCCGGAGATCTACATGTTCGATCTCGCCACGGGCGAGGAGCGCCGGATCACCTACGATCCGGCCGAGCAGGACGGAGCGGGCGTCTCGGGGAATCGCATCGTGTGGGTGGACCGCCGCAACGGGAACTACGACATCTATCTCTACGATCTCTCGACCGGGACCGAGCGGCAGATCACGACCGACCCGAGGAACCAGTACGCCGCCATGATCCAGGGAGATCGGATCGTCTGGGAGGACCAGCGAAGCGGCAATCCGGACATCTTCCTCTATGACCTCGTCACCAGCACGGAGATCCGGCTCACGTCCGACCCGGCCGAGCAGCACTCGCCCGTGATCGCCGGCGACTACGTCGCCTACGAGGACGCCGCGAGCGGCAACTCGAACATCTCGCTCTTCGACCTGAAGGCGTGGCGCGAGACCGCGGTGACGACGGGGACGAGCCGGCACTACCGGCCGGTGATCTCACCCGCCGGCGTCGCGTGGCAGGACGACCAGTCCGGCTCGTGGGACGTCTACCTGCAGCGATGGAACAGCTACCTCCACGCGCCGGTGAACCTGACCGTGCAGCCCCAGGGGCCGTCGGTCCACCTCGCGTGGGATCCGATCGTCGACCCGTCGCTCCAGGGGTACGCGATCTACCGCGACAGCGCTCCCGGCGGCGGATGGGAGCCCATCGGCTTCACGACGCAGCCCGCCTACGACGACTGGGGCGTCGCCCCGGGCGTCGAGGTCGCCTACCGGGTGAGCGCGGTGAACGTCTCGGGCGGCCAGGGCGGCTTCTCGAACGAGGCGTCCGCGATCCCCTAGGTTCCCTGCTTCCTCTTTGCGGCGAAATAACGAGCCGCTCGCTCGAAGCTCTCGCGCCCGCGCTCCAGGAACTTCTTCGGATCGCGAAGCGCTTCGGGGATCGCCTCCGCCTCGGCGCCCGAAGGCTGCATCATCCTGGGCTCCGGGGAGGTCTCCTCCCTCGCCACCTCCCTCATCTCCGAGAGGGAGTTGTACGTGAAGAACCTCCCCTTGAAGAAGTACCCGTCGGTCGGGTTGAGGCCGGTGTTCATGAGGAAGACGGCCCTCGAGGCGAGCCGAGCCGTGAGGAGGCTCTCGCCGTGGAAGAAGGAGGCCGAGGCGTCGGTCCCCGTGAGGTCGAGGATCGTCGGGGCGATGTCGACGTGGGACGTGGCGTACGGCACGCGGACTTCGTGATCGAGGAGCGACGGCGCGTAGAGCATGAAGGGGACGTTGAAGGCCGCGCGGCCGAGGAGCATCGGCTCGCCGAGCGAATCGAACTCCGCCTGGTTCCTGAGGCCGTGGTCCCCCGTCACGACGACGAGAAGATCGTCGCCCAGGGCCGCCTTCTCCAGGGCGTCGAGGACGCCCCCCAGCATGCGATCGTACTCGACGAGGATCTGGTAGAGCCTCTCGCGGCCCGAAAGGCTCTCGTGCCCGGGCTTCGCCTTCCACTCGTAGTGACCCAGCATCGTGCTCAGGAAGACCACCGCCTTCTTCCCGCGCGATTGCGCGCCCAGGACCGCGTCCCGGACGGCGGTGAACGACCTCTCGTCGCGAGACAGGTGCTTCTCGTAGACGTTCCGGGCGGGCGCCGCGGGAAAGCGATCGGGATCGAGGAGCGTCGTGAACCCGATGTCGGTCCACATCTGGCTCTTCATGTCCCGCTCGTGGAAGTCGATGTTGTACGAGTCGATGAACGTCGCCTCGTAGCCGCGGGGCGCGAGGAGCGCCGCGAGCCCGTCCCCCTCGTACGGGCCGTACCGGAGCACGTCCCGCCTGGTCGGGGGGTAAACCCCCGTCAGGATCGAGTACGCCGACCAGGTGGTCGACGTGCGCGTCGTGAAATGGCGCGTGGACGTGAAGGCGCGCCGCTGCATGCGGTGGAAGGTCGGCAGGTTCGGATCGTCGAGGAAGGGGTAGTACTCGCGGGACGCCGTCTCCATCGCGATGATCACGACGTGGTGCGGGACGCGCAGAGGCGCCGGAATCTCGGCGGGCCCGGGGGCCGGCGGGGGCTCTCCCTCGGGGTAGGAGATCGAGTGGAACTGCCGTCGCAGCGCGTCGATCCCGACGAGATCGACCTCCTTCCCGCGGCGCTCCTTGACCTCGAAGAAGGCCGACGCCGACGCGCTCCAGTACCCCCAGTGCGGGAGCTTGCCGCCGAAGGCGATCTCGGAGGAGGCGTAGCTCAGCCCCGCCGCGGCGGCCGCGGCGAGGGCGAGCGCGGCGGGAGACAGCGCGCGGGTGAGCCACCGTCCCCTCGCCCACCTCGCAAGCCGCGGCGGCACCGCGACGGGCACGGCGATCCAGGCCGCGGCGACGGGCAGCACGGCGAAACTCCGGATCGAGACGTACTGCCTCACGATTTCCGGATTCCGGCTGGTCCACTCGACGGAGATGAGGAGGACGTCGAGGGTGAGAAACGTCCCCAGCTCGCGGAAGGTCATGTAGTTCGCGCCGGTGACGAGGAGAGCGAAGCCGGCGCCCACCCCTGTGACGATCGACGGGCGCAGGCGGAGGAGCTTTCGCGCGAGGAGGTAGAAGGCGCTCCAGATGACGAAGACCTCGGCGACGTCCCGCGCGAAGAAACTCGTGGCGTACAGGAGCTTCTGCCACGGGCTCGGATCGACCAGGATCCAGCGCAGCACGCCGGAGAGGTCTCCCCGGTAGAGCGTGAGGAGGTGCACGCGCTTGACGATCAGCGTCGGCAGGAGGATCGAGAGGAACCCGAGCCCGAAGTACGGGGGGTCGACGGAGGCGGAGGGCCGCTCCGTCACTCGGCCAGGAACCAAGCCACGACCTCCCGGGTCGCGGTGAGATCCGCGAGGAGCAGATCGGGCCGCAGCCCCTCCAGCTCGCCGGGCTCGCACCACCCCGTCCGCACCGCGAGACAGCGGTATCCGTTGGCCCGGCCCGCCCGGACGTCCTCGGGAGCGTCGCCCACCACCGCGACGTCCGACGGATCGATCGGACGGCCGGCCCGCGCCTCGAACCTCTCGCGCGCGATCCTCGCGAGATCCGACCGGTCGGCGCCATCGCTCCCGAACGCCCCCTCGTCGAAGAACCCGTCCAGGGCGACCGCGCGGAGCTTCAGCTCGGCGCCGCGCCGGAGGTTCCCCGTCAGGAGCCCGAAGGGAACGCGGCGCCTCCGGAGCTCGGCCAGGAGGTCCGCGACGCCCGGAAGCGCGCGCGCCGCATTCGAGGACGGCGCGAGCCTCTCCTCGAGCAGCGCCAGGTACGTCGCCTCGAGCTCGCCGCGGCGCGCCGCGAGCGCGCCGGGCTCGATCCGGTTCTTCGCCGCGATCTCGGAGATGATCGAAGGATCGGTCCGCCCGTTGAAGCGCACGCCGGAGTGACGCGAGTCGATCGGCCCGACCCCGAAGACCTTCTCGAAGGCGCGGTCGATCGACCAGCGGCCCGCCCCGGCGGCGTCGACGAGGGTTCCGTCGACGTCGAAGAGAACGAGCTTCAAGGCTTCGACCGCGGGGGGTTCGACTTCGCGGGCGGTGGCGGCCCCGCCGGCACGAGGCCCGATGGCGCCTGGCCCGGCGGAGGGAGCGGCGGCATGCCGGGGACGGCCGAGAGCGCCGCGTCCCAGTCGGCGAGCTTCTTCTGCATCCGCCCGGCCGCGTCCCGAGACGAGCTCAGGGCGTTCTGCGCCCCCTCCGGGTCGGTCTGGAGGTCGAAGAGCGCCTCCACGCCGGCCGACGAGACCACGATGCGGTAGCGGTCATCGCGCCCGCTCACGAGGAGGTCGAAGGAGCGACCGGGGCCGGGGCGCACGGCGGTCGAGACCGCGCTCGACCGCCTGGGCGGACCGTCCAGGGGGGCGAGCGAGGTCGCGGTTCGGCTCACCGTCTCGGGGCGCGCGACGCCGAGGAGATCGAGCATCGTCGGCATGACGTCGACGTCCTGCGCCAGCCCCGCGACGCGCAGGCCCGCCCGGACGTGCCCCGGGAAGCGCATCAGGAGGGGCACCCTCAGATTCACGTCCCTCAGCGACGACGTGTCGGCGAGAAGATGGTCTTCGCCGAGCATCTCGCCGCGGCTCGCCGTCTCGACGAGCAGCGTCGAGTCGAGGAGCTTCATCTCCCGCAGGCTCGAGACGACGTCGCCGCTGCGGTCGTCGGCGTAGTAGATCTCCGCGTCGTAGAGATCGCGCAGCATCACCATCTCGCGGTCGCTGATCTCCGCGGCGTGCGCCGAGTAGCGCGCGGCGAACGGGAGCCAGTAGTCCGCGACGACGTCGACCCTGTCGCGGGGAACGATCGGGTCGACGAACCGGAACCGCACGCCGTCGGGGGGGTGGAAGGGAAGCGACGGGCTGGAGTAGACCAGGGTGAGGAAGAACGGGTTCTTCCGCGACCAGGACGTCGTGAGCCACGCAATCGCCTTCCGCGTGACCTCGGCGGCGCCGCCATCGAGCTCGTCGACGGCGGAAGGGTCGACCGCCTCGACCTGGTCGAATCCCTGCTGCAGGCCGGACTCCGCGGTCATCTGCACCTCCGACGAGATCGCGTGCGTGTCGTAACCCGCCTTCTTGAGCGATTCGGCGAGGGTCTGGACGGCGTCGCGGACGCGGCGCGTCAGGAGGAGCCCGTGCTCGGGGGGGTATCGTCCGGTCATCAGGCTCGCGATCGAGGCCGCGTCGTCGGGGGACGAGGCGAAGGCGTGCTCGAAGATCGCCGATTCCGCCGCGATCGAGTCGGCCTTCGGGGTCGTGGCCCGCTTCGCGCCGTAGAGGCTCATGCGATCGGGCCTCACCCCCTCGGTGATGATCAGGAGCGCCGACGGGCGCGTCGGGGCGCCCGAGCACGCGACGGAGGCCGGGACCAGGGCTCCGAGGCCCGCAAAAGCGATGCTGTATACTGCACGCTTCATTCCGGAGGTCATGCTGGTGAATCGCCCGGAAGGCGACCCATCACGAGTCCGGGCGGAAGGTTCCGCCCCCGTGCCGCAACTCTCCATCGTCATCCCCGCCTACAACGAGAGCGAGAACCTCGTCCCCCTGTGGGAAGAGCTTCGCTCCGCGCTCGTGACCCTCAAACGCTCCTACGAAGTCATCGTCGTCGACGACGGGAGCCGCGACGCGACCCCCGACGTGCTGCGATCCATCCGGCGCGCCGCCCCCGAGCTCCGCATCCTCCGCCTCGGTTCGAACTCCGGGCAGACGGCGGCCTTTCTCGCCGGATTCGCGGCCGCCCGCGGCGACGTGGTCGTGACCCTCGACGCCGATCGCCAGAACGATCCCGCCGACATCGCCTCCCTGCTCTCGCGGATCCCTGAATACGACGCGGCGGTCGGCTTCCGGGCGCGACGGAGGGACAGCTGGGTGCGGCTCGCGTCGAGCCGCATCGCCAACGCCGTCCGGAACTCCCTGTCCGACGACGACATCATAGACACAGGTTGCACGCTCAAGGCGTTCCGCCGCGAGTGCCTGGACGACATGCCCCGGTTCTCGGGCATGCACCGGTTCTTCCCCACGCTGATCCGCATGAAGGGGTTCCGCGTCTGCCAGCTTCCCGTGGGGCACCGCCCGCGCGTGGCCGGCCGCTCCAAGTACGGCATCGGCAACCGCGTCTTCCGATCGTTCCACGATCTTCTCGCCGTACGCTGGATGAAGAAGCGCCGCATCCACTACACCGTCACCGAGGAATCATGACTCAACTCTGGCTCGTCGTCGGCTTCGCCGGGCAGACGCTCTTCTTCGGCCGGTTCTTCGTGCAGTGGCTCGAATCCGAGCGGCAGGGGAAGTCCGTCATCCCGATCTCCTTCTGGTACATGAGCCTCGGCGGGGGCCTTCTCCTCCTCGCCTACTCGATCTACCGGCGCGATCCCGTCTTCATCGCCGGCCAGCTCGTCGGCGGGTTCGCCTACGTGCGCAACCTGACGTTGATTCGCCGCCATCGCGATTCCGCGGGCTCCGTCCGGGCCGAGGGGCCGATGTGATCGCGTGCGACGCGCGACGCACCGCCCGCATCCGGCTCGTCGCGCTCGTCGCGATGGCCGCCGCCCTCTACCTGCCCTCGGTCTTCACGCGCGACCTGTGGGATCCCGACGAGCCGAAATACGCCGAAGCCGCCCGGGAGATGATCTCCCGTGGGGACTTCATCCTGCCCCATCTCAACGGTGACGTCTACTCCGAAAAACCCCCTCTCTTCCTCTGGCTCACGGCGGCGGCCTCGCGGCTTCCGCTCATCCGCCCGGGGTCCGAGGGGCGCGTCGTCTCGTGGCTCGCCGCGACCGGAACGATGCTCCTCACGTGGCGCATCGGGGCGATCGTCATGGGCGAGGCGACGGGGGCCCTCGCCGCGGCCCTGATGGCGACGACCGTCCTGTTCTGGCAGCTCTGCCAGTCCGGGATCATCGATCCGCTGCTCACCTTCCTCTGCACCGCGGCCCTGTACGGGTTCACGCGCCATCGCTGCCGCGAGAGGGTCGGGATGCCGATCTTCTACATCGGTTGCGCCCTCGGCGTGCTCGCCAAGGGGCCCGTCGGATTCCTGATCCCGGCTCTCGCCGCGATGACCTACTCGGTGATGACCGACGGGGCGGCGGGGCTGAAGGCGGCGCATCCCCTGTGGGGGGTTCCGCTCGTCGCCGCGCCGGTCGCGGCGTGGCTCGCCGCGGCGAGCGCCCGCGCGGGAGTGGGGTACGCCGAGACGATGCTCTTCAAGCAGAACGTCGGGCGCGCCTGGAACGCCTTCATCCACAAGCAGCCCCTCCACTACTTCGTGGCCGCTCTGCCGGTGTCGTTCCTCCCGTGGACCCTCTTCCTCCCTCAGGCCCTGGTGGCCGCGGCGAAGGAGAGGGTCGATCGCGTCCGCCCGATGCTCTTCCCCCTCGCGTGGTTCGCCTCGACCTTCGTCCTGTTCTCCATCATCTCCGGCAAGAAGACGCGGTACATGCTCCCCCTCTTCCCGGCGGCCTCGCTCCTCGTGGCCGGCTGGATGATGCGACGGTTCTTCGATCCCGAGGGGCGGTTGAAGAGCGGCCGCGGCGTTCTCGTGGCGGCGTCTTTGGCCGGCGCCATCCTGGCCGCCGCCCTGCTCGCGCCCGTGGTGGCCGGCGAGGGCGCGCTCCCGCACTCCCTGACGCGCGCATTCCAGGAGCCGGGGAGCGAGGAGGCGCTCGACGCGATCCGCGGATGCCTCGCCTGGCCGGGATCCCTCGCGCTCGCGATCCCGGCCCTCGTGCTCGGAGGCTTCTCTTTCTGGTCGCTCGCGCTCGCGATCCAGCGCCGCGGCGTGTCGTTCGCCGCGCTGCTCGCCGGGTGGACGATTTTTCTCGTGGCCTCCGGCGCCCTATGGACCCCGATCTTCAACCGGATCAAGAGCGTCGTCCCCCTGGCGGCGGAGATCGTCCGGATCGAGGGGAGCACTCCGCTTCACTACCTCCACAGCATCCACGGCGGCAAGCTCAACTACGCCCTCGGGCGCGATCACATCCCTCTCCTTCACGGGGCCGCCCAGGTCCTCGAGGCCACGCGGGGCGGCGAGATCCTCCTCGTGGGGGATCGCGGCGAGTTCTCACGCCTCGAGGCGAAGGTCGCGGTTCCGATCCGCTACCGTACCTGCCGGCGCACGGGCGACACAACGATGTGCGTCGCCAGCGTCGGCCCCGGTGCTCTCGGAGGCTGAACGGCCAGACGGGGCGCCGCGCGGACGCGCAGTGTCACGGCCGCGTCAGGATTCCGCCGCGACCGGGACGACTTGCGAGCCGGAGCCGCCCGCGGCCGTCGTTCGAAGCCCGCATCTCCCGAGAACCCGCCCGGGTTCTCCGCGCCGTCGGCGAAGTTCGGTCTGTAGGGAGATCCACCCGCGAGGCACGTGAATTGCTGTCCAGAAGCCGCTTGCCCCTTCGTCGGAACGTCGGTCGTGCGCTCGGAGGCCGCTTGGACCTGTCCCTGCTGCTGGACCCCGGAGTTCTCGTCGTATGGGGACTGCTCGCCGCCGCGGCGGCCGCCGGGGCGTTCTTCGCGGGACGCCGGTTCGGTATCAATTCGGGACAGCAGGAGACGGCGCGTCGCCTGACGGCCGAGATCGCGCCCATCGAGGAGGACGCCCGGGATCTCAGGAAGAGCGTTTGGATCCTGCAGAACGAGAACAAGAACCTCTCGACGTTCCTGATGCTCCTCCCGGATCTCGCGCGCGAGCTCAACAACACGCACCAGAAGCGCCTCATCGCCCCCCTCCTGCGACGGATGCTCGAGCAGATCTTCGACCCCGAGCAGGTCCTGGTCTTCTACACGACGCAGCGGAACGACGGGCTGATCCTCGTGGACGAGAAGGGGCTCTCGCCGGAGTTCGATCGGGCCCGATTCATCCCGTTCGGCGAAGGGCGCGTGGGATGGGTCGCGTCGAACCAGATCTGCATGGACGAGTCGGACTTCCAGCAGAAGGGGCGCTTCGTGAAGGCCGACTTCGACAGCGCGTCACAGCCCCACTTCAAGATCGAGCTCGCGGCCCCGATGACGCACAACGAGCTGACGCTGGGCTTGATATCGGTCGGCGGCATGCTCCGCCACCCGAAGAACGAGAAGGCGATGATGAAGATGGTCGCCGACCTCGGGAGCATCGCGCTCTCGAACACCCTCCTCTTCCACAAGATGGAGCAGCTCGCGAACAGCGACGGCCTCACGCAGCTTTACGCGAAACGCTACTTCATGACGCGCCTGGCGGAGTTCCTCATCCGCGCGGACAAGGCGCACGAGGAGTTCTCGATCTTCATCTTCGACATCGATCACTTCAAGCACTACAACGACAACAACGGCCATCCGGCCGGCGACGAGGCCCTCCGGATCACCGGCCGCATCCTGCGCGAGAGCGTCCGCGAGGACGACATCGTCGCGCGCTACGGCGGTGAGGAGTTCATCGTGCTGCTCCCGAACACCTCGAAGTCGGGCGCGGCCGTGGTCGCCGAGAAGATCCGCGCGGCGATCTCCGCGCACGAGTACCCGAAGGAGCAGAACCAGCCGGGAGGCGACCTGACGATCTCGGGGGGCGTCGCGAGCTACCCGTTCGACGGGCGGACCAGCGCGGAGCTGGTCGGCCGGGCCGACGAGGCGCTCTACAAGTCCAAGCGCGGGGGGCGCAACCGGGTGACCAGCTACGAGCCGACCTTCCTCTCCGAATCCGAGGACGCCCTCGACCCGGCGCTCGCCGGCAGGAGGTCCGCGTGAGCGCGCGCCGCGTCGTCGCGACTCCGGCCGACGTCGCCGTCCGCGACGAGAGCCTCATCGATCCCGTCACCGCTCTGCCGACCGTCCCGCTGCTCCTCGACCGGATGACGGCCAGCCTCAAGGAGCACGGATACCTCTCCATCCTCTCGGTCAACGTGCTGCAGGCTCTGCCGGTCGAGCGCATCACGGGCTGGCAGGCGTTCGACTCCATCGTGAAGGACGTCGGACGGTTCCTGGCCGCGGTGCGCACGGTGCACCTGCGCAAGGAGGACTTCGTCTCGGAGGTGATGATCAGCGGCAACGCCTTCGTGATCCTGGTCGCCCCGCCCCGGCAGAAGCAGCGCCTCATGATGGAGGATCTCCGCCGCATCCGCGATCGGCTGGACGGAAGCCTCGTCCGTTTCCTCGCGCGCCGGCTCCCGTCGGAGATCTTCACGCGGTTCCCGTGCTTCATCGGGTGCGCTCTCGTGGAGAACGAGCCCCTGGTGCGCAGCGAGCGCCTCGTCTACCGCGCCCTCGACGAGGCCCACGCCGACTCCATCCGCGAGCGCGATCGCCTCGAGCACCGGATGGCCTCGAACCTGAACGAGGTCATCACCTCGCGCCTCGTGAGAAGCGTCTACCAGCCCGTCATCGACCTGCACGGAGCGCGGGTCGCCGGCTACGAGGCCCTGAGCCGGGTCGACGGAAACTACTTCGAGAACATCGACGCGGTCTTCCGCGCCGCCCACCAGTCGAACGACCTGTGGCGGCTGGAGCGCCTCTGCCGCGAGCGCGCCCTCACCGGCGCGTCGAGCCTCCCCGCCGGAAACCTCCTCTTCCTGAACGTCGAGCCCGAGTCGATCTACGACCCGCACTTCCGAAGCGACAAGACGCTGAAGCTGCTCGAGCGCGCGGGCCTCACGCCGGATCGCGTCGTCCTCGAGGTGACCGAGCACTCGGCGGTGCACGACTTCACCGCCTTCCGGCAGACCCTCGCGTACTTCCGCTCCAGGGGCTTCCGGCTCGCCATCGACGACATGGGCTCGGCCTACGCCGGATTGCAGTCGGTGGCCGAGATCCAGCCCGACTTTCTCAAGATCGACATCAGCCTCGTGCGCGATCTTCACCTGCAGCCCCTGAAGCGGGAGCTCGTCGCGACGATCCAGAGGTTCTCCGCCTCGGTCGGCATCCAGCTCATCGCCGAGGGGATCGAGAAGCCCGAGGAGCTCGAGGCCCTCCTCGGCGCGGGTGTCCTCATGGGCCAGGGGTATCTCTTCGCCCGCCCAGGCGCCCCGTTTCCCGAGCCCGATCTCTCGCTGATCCAGCGCTAGAGCACCCCGAGCTCCCCGCGGGGCGGCTCTTCACCGATTCCTCCCGCAGTCAGCTCTTGACACGCCCGGCCTCCCTTCGTATACTGAGACTAAGTCTCAGTTGCATCACCGGGAGAGGACGGACGTGCCGAAGCCCCATCAAGAGCGCAGCATCTTCACCGGGTACCTCGGCGCCAGGAGCCTCAAGATGACGCGTGAGCGTCTCGTGATCCTCGACGAGGTGTTCGGGCACGACGGGCACTTCGGCGCCGACGAGCTCTACGTGAAGATGCTCAGGAAGAAGGTCCCGGTCTCCCGCGCGACGGTCTACCGGACGCTCGAGCACCTCGTCGAGAGCGGCCTCGTCCAGAAGGTCTACCTGAGCGATCGCAACCAGCGGAAGGCGCTCTACGAGCGCGCGCACGGGCGGCATCACCACGAGCACATGCACTGCCTCTCGTGCGGCGAGATCCTCGAGTTCTCCGACGACCCGCTCGAGGAGCGCCAGGCGGCCGTGTGCCGCAAGCTGGGCTTCAAGCCGCTCCGCCACTCGCTCCGCATCGAGGGGATCTGCGCCTCCTGCCAGGCGAAGTCGTGAGCGCGCCGTCCCCTTCGGCGATCTCCGAGGGTTCCGGGATCCGGGCGGTGATCCTCCTCGGCAACCCGAACGTGGGGAAGAGCGTGATCTTCGGGCACCTCACCGGCCGGTACGTCACGGTCTCGAACTACCCCGGCACGACCGTGGAGGTCACGCGCGGAACCGCCGCCACCCCGTCCGGCCGCGTGGGCGTCACGGACACACCCGGGATCAACACGCTGACGCCTCAGTCCGAGGACGAGCGCGTCACACGGGACATCCTCCTCGACGAGGGTGACACCGTCGTGCAGGTCGGCGACGCCAAGAACCTCGAGCGGACGCTCCTGCTGTCCCTCGAGCTGGCCGAGGCGGGCCGCCCCTTCCTCCTCTGCCTCAACATGAGCGACGAGGCGGCGGAGCGCGGGATCCTCATCGACCACGACGCTCTCGCGCGGGAGCTCGGCGTGGACGTCCTCTCGACCGTCGCCACCCGGAGGCGAGGGATCGACGGGATCCTCGAGCGCGCGGCCGTCGCGCGGGCGTCGCGCTTCACCGTGACGTACGACGCGCGCATCGAGGCCGCGATCGCCGCGATCGCGCCGCTCCTTCCCGAAGCCGCGATCGCCCGGCGCTCGCTCGCGCTGATGTTCCTCGCGGGGGACACGAGCCTCGCGGCCTGGCTCGGCGGGCGGCTCGACGAGGGGGCCCGCTCGCGCATCGAGGCGGCGCGACTCGACCTCACGCGCGCCCTCCCCTCCTCCGCCGCGCGGGTGACATCGGAGACCCGGTTGAGGACGGCGGGGCGCCTCGCGGCGCGGGTGACCCGGCGCGAGGAGCGCGCGAAGCGCACGCTCGGACCGGCGTTGAGCGCGGTGACCATGCACCCCGTGTGGGGGCTGCCGTTCCTCGCCGCCGTGCTGTACCTGATGTTCCTCTTCGTGGGCGACCTCGGCGCCGGGCGCGCGGTGAACTTCCTCGAGCGGGACGTCTTCGGAAAGCCGCTCGCGTCGACCGAGATCTCGATCGCCTCCGCAGGCGGCGCGGCCGAGGTGAAGGGAGAGCCGCCGCGCGAGCGCCGGTTTCGACTCGTCCCGGCCGGCTCCGCGCGGGAGGGCGCCGGCGGGCGGGCGATCGAGGTGGCGCTCGAGGAGAGAGCGGAGTCCGGCTGGAGCCCGATCGCCGGCGCGCGCGTGAACGCGGAGACGAGCGGCGAGGCGGCGGCGATCTCCGTGGCGCCGGAGGTGTCCGAGGGGATCTACCGCGTGACGCTCCCCCCGGGAGCGCGCCGCGTCAGCCTCCGGAACTGGAGCGGCCACCTGAACCCCGCGCTCGATTTTTTCATGCGCGCGCACGCGCCGTGGCCCCTCGTCGCCGACGCCGTCTCGGGCCCGTACGGGATCGTGACGATGGGGGCGACGTACGCGATCGCGATCGTCCTTCCCATCGTCGCGACCTTCTTCCTCGCCTTCAGCCTCCTCGAGGACTCCGGGTACCTCCCCCGCCTCGCGATCATGGTCAACCGGCTCTTCCGGGTGATGGGGCTCAACGGGAAGGCCGTCCTGCCGATGGTCCTGGGCCTGGGCTGCGACACCATGGCGACGCTGACGACGCGGATCCTCGAGACGAAGAAGGAGCGCATGATCGTCATCCTCCTCCTCGCCCTCGGCGTCCCGTGCTCGGCGCAGCTCGGCGTCATCCTCGGGATGCTCGCCGGCCTTTCCTTCAAGGCCTCCGTCGTCTGGCTCGGAATCGTCTCGGGGGTGATCCTCCTCGTCGGCTGGGGGGCGAGCAGGCTGCTGCCCGGACGGGGATCCGACTTCATCCTCGAGATCCCGCCGCTGCGCGTGCCGGCCATCACGAACATCCTCACCAAGACGATGGCCCGGATCGAGTGGTACATGAAGGAGGCCGTCCCCCTCTTCCTGCTCGGCACGCTGCTCCTCTTCGCCGCCGACCGGAGCGGCGTCCTCGGCGCGCTCGAGACGCTCGTCTCGCCGGTCGTGACCGGTGTGCTCGGCCTCCCCCGGCAGGCGGCCCAGGCCTTCATCATCGGATTCCTCCGCCGCGACTTCGGGTCCGCCGGCCTCTACCGCCTCGCCCAGGACGGCCTGCTCGATCCGATCCAGGTCGTCGTGAGCCTCGTGACCGTCACGCTGTTCATCCCCTGCGTGGCCAATTTCTTCATGATCGCCAAGGAGCGCGGGATGAAGGTGGCCACGCTCGTCGCGGCGTTCATCTTCCCGTTCGCCGTGCTCGTCGGCGGCCTCCTGAACGTCTCGCTGCGCTTCTTCGAGGTGAGCCTGTGAGCCCCGCATCGGCCGCGAACCCCGGCCGGGAGCACGTCTGCCCGCTGTGCAGCGCGCGGTTCATGAGCGGGGCGGTCCGGTGCGGCGCCTGCCCGATGAGCCGCGTCTGCGATCTCGAGTGCTGTCCCAACTGCGGCTACGAGTTCGTGGAGCGATCGGCGACGGTCGAGATGATCCAGCGCGTCGGCCGCGCGCTCCGTCGATGGGCCTCAGGCGGCCCGGGCACGCCAAAGGAGGACTCGTGATCCCCCCCGAACGCGAACGGATCGAGGAGCTCGCCGAGGAGATCTGGGCTCTCACCGAGCGCGGTGAGTGCACGCTCGCGCGCCTCCTCGACGGCTCCAAAATCGAGCGGCCGGCGTCGGCCCTCGCCGCGATGGTGGCAGGCGGCCTCGCCGAGAGCCGGGACGGCCGCGTGAGCCTCCTCCCCCGCGGCGTCGAGCTGGCGCGCGCGGTCGTGCGCCGCCACCGCCTCGCCGAGATGCTCTTCATGCAGGTCCTCGAGATCGGCGAGCCCGAGACGGAGGCGGCGGCCTGCCAGATCGAGCACATCCTGTCAGGCGAGGTGACGGATTCGGTCTGCTCCTTCCTCGGACACCCTCCGCACTGCCCCCATGGGAAGGAGATTCCCCGCGGGCGCTGCTGCGAGACGTCGGCGAAGGAGGTCCGCCCGCTCGTCACCCGGCTCGCGGATCTCGCCGCGGGGGACTCCGCCCGCGTGGTCTTCATGACGCCGCGCAGCCGCTCGAGCCTCGATCGCATCGCGACCCTCGGCGTCGTCCCCGGGGCGATGATCCGGCTGACGCAGAAGAGCCCGGCGGTTGTGCTGGCGGTCGGCGAGACGCTCGTCGCCGTCGATCGCGAGATCGCCGACGAGATCTTCGTGCGCCGGAGCGCCGGCGGAGGTGCGCGATGATCGTCGCCGCCACTCTCGCGGCGGCGGCGCTGTTGTCCGCGGTACCCGCGGCGGCAGGGAGCGCCGTGACGGCGGAGCGGGCGCGCCTCCTCATGGGGACGACGTGCCGCGTCGAGGCGGCGCACACGACGCGCGACCTCGCGGCGCGCGCGGCCGACGCCGCGCTCGACGAAATCGCGCGGTGGGAATCGATCCTCAGCGACTACGACCCCACGAGCGAGCTCTCGCGCCTCAACGCGCGCGCGCCGGACGGCGGCGTTCCGTGCTCCCGCGATCTCTTCGGCTTCCTCGAGGCGAGCGCCCGCCTTTCGGCGGGGACGGACGGGGCGTTCGACATCACCGTCGGCCCGCTCGTGGACGTCTACGCCCTTCGCGCGGGAGGACGCTGGCCCGGCGAGAGCGAGATCGCCGCGGCGCTCGCCCGCACCGGCTCGCCGCGGATGGCGCTCGACCCGGCAACGTCGAGCGCGCGGTTCCTCGCCGCGGGGATGCGCCTCGACCCCGGGGCCATCGGGAAGGGGTACGCCCTCGACGCGGCCACCCGCCTCCTCGAGGAGCGCGGCGTCGCCTGGGGGCTGATCGATTTCGGAGGCCAGATCGCGGTCGTCGGAGCGGGCCTGGACCGGTGCGGGGTCGAGATCGACCTCGCCTCCCGAGGGAGGGACGAGCCGGCGGCCCGGACGATTCGGCTCGCCGGCGGCTCGGCGTCGACCTCGGGAAACGACGAGCGCGGCCTCGTCGTGGACGGCCGCCTCCTCGGCCACATCCTCGATCCCCGGACGGGGCTCCCGGCGAGCGGATCCCTCAGCGTGACGGTCGTCGCGAAATCCGCGACCGTCGCGGACGCCCTCTCCACCGCGCTCTTCGTGCTGGGCCCGGAGAGGGGCTTCGCCGTCGCGCGCCGGTTCGGCGTCGAGGCCGCCTTCACGATCCCCGCGGCCGACGGCGGGGTTCCGCGCACGGCGGCGACCCCCGGATTCGAGAGGCTCGAACGGACAACGTGCGCTCCGGGGCCGCCCGCTCCCGCAGCGCCGATCCCATAGAAAGGACACGGATGAGATCGCTTCGTGATACAGGGAGTGTGCTCCGCGCCGCGGCGCGAGCCGGCGCAACAATCATCTGCCTGCTCGCGGCCGTCACCGTCCCGCCCGCGCGCGCCGCCGACGCAGGCGCGGCCGCCGGCGCGGACGCGGAGGCCGAGATCCGCGAGCTTAAGGCGCGCCTCGCCGAGCTCGAGGCGGCGGTGAAGGCGCAGGCCTCTCCCGCCGGCGCGGTGAGCCTCGCCGAGATCGAGCGCCGGATCGATCTTCTCGCCGCGGAGCTCGAGAGGCTCAGGCTCGGGGAGG
>JACPZX010000053.1 GCA_016195325.1 Acidobacteriota bacterium | reverse complement strand
TCTGCACTCAATCATCGACGACGCTGTCGAGTTCCTGTTGAACAACGCCGCACGCGCCCATCCGAAGCGAGATCGCGTGACGGGACGCATGCGCTTCGGGCTCGAATACGTCGGTGTCAGGGCTTAAGGACTACCCTATGACCACTGACTATGGCGATCGTCGAGGGTTTCGAAATTGGATACATGTCACGAGCGCGCCAACGGTCACAAGCCCGGTTCCAATGCCGAGAGCCCAGCCGATATAGACAGCTGTGACGAGCCCCCATGGAAGTGTGGCCCACTTGTTAATCGTAGGCGCTAGTGACGGGAGTGCGGTGGGTACGAGCCAGAAAACGGCGATCACGGCTGCGGGCGTAAAAACGATAGTGTAGACGCCCCTTGATAGGAGCTTTCGCCCGAGGGCGTCGTAGGCCGCGATTGCATCGGGTTCTTCGTGACGCCGGACGAGGACTCGAAGGACTGCGCCGGCAAGGAAACCTGAGAGCGCGAATGGGAGTGGACCGAGGGCCGTCGCATCGAGCGGAGACGCGACGACGATACGCGGGCCCGCGACGAGTGCAATCACGAGCCATGAAGGGAGCCCGACAAGCGCGGCAAGGGCGGGGATGGCCACCACAAGCGTCAGGGTGACGCGCGCATCGATCCGATCGGGGTGCAGCCACAGCCACGCAATCCCGAGTCCGGCGACCAGCGCGACGACGGCGGCCAGTGACTTGGTGACGACCGACGGTGCGAGGAATAAGTGCATGCGCCTGCCGTTCATCTCGTGCTCCGTCGCCGGGGTCGCATCGCGCGCCTCGCCAACGCCCCCACCCCGGCCCCCGCGAGCGCGAACGGCACCGCCAGCAGCACCCCGAGCCCGTGCGGCAGCTCGACCAGGATCATCGGCCCCGCGACGAGCAGCGCCGACAGCCAGAAGGGGGAGATCGCCAGGGCGCCGAGCCCCGAAGCGATGAGAACCGCGCCGGCCGTGATTGCGGTGTCGTCCCAGTGCGGGCGGGTGTCGACCCACGCGATGGCGCTGCCCGCTGCGACGGCCAGGACCATCGCGACGAGCCGGCCGCGCGTCACGCGGGGCCGGTGACGTAGTCCGGCGGGGCCGACGGCCACGGATCGGCGGGATCGAGGCCTATCCACTCGAGGGCGGGGCCCAGTTCACGGAAGATGCGCACCTGCGCGGGGCTGGCGTCGGCGTAGAGCGAGAACATGCGGAGCAGGCCGAAGGCCTCGTCGGTCGGGGCGATGAAGGCCCGTCGGGCGTCCGTCCGGAACGGGTTGATCTCGGCGGTGAGGCGAACGCCGCGGCTCGTCACCCGGATCTCCGTCAGCCCCCGGAAGTCGGCGACCTGGCGCAGCGACGGATCGAACCTGGGATCGGCCCTGAGGGCGCGGGCGTGCGCGAGGATCTCGACGTCCGTGAGGACCCCCCAACCGCGGCTGAAGACGATGCCGCGGGGCGCGTCGATGATATAGGAGCCCGGCATCACGTCGCGCCGAAGATGCGATCGGGCTCGGCCGACGGCCACGGCTCGGCGGGATCGAGGCCGATCCACGCCATCGCCTGCGGGAGCTCGCGGAAGATCCGGAACTGGTCGGGGCTCGTGTCGGCGTAGAGGGAGAACATCCGCGAGATGCCGAAGGCCTCGTCGGTGACGACCACGAACGCGCGGCGCGCGTCGCGGGCGAACGGACTCGTCTCTGCGTTGCTGTGGACCCCGCGGCTCGTCAGACGGATCTCGGTCACCTCGCGAAAATCGGCGACCTGCTTCCACGACGGCTGGAATCGGGGATCCGACGCGAGAGCGTTCGAGTGCGCGAGGAGCTCGTCGTCCACCACCACGCCCCAGCCCCTGCTGAAGACGATGCCGCGCGCTGCGTCGATGAGATACGACCCCGGCATGAGCGCCTCCTCAATTGCCCGGTATCGCGACCCACGGGAGGTTGGCCTGGCGCGCGCTCTCGGCGAGGGCCGGGACGTCGCGCGCGGCGACATCTTTCCATTTCGCCAGCGCGCCGTCGAGCCGCTTCGAGAGGGAGTCGAACGCCTCGTAGATCGGGCGCGCCGGCGCGCCGTCGTCCGCCTCGACGACGTTGGCCAGATAGTAGAACTGCTCGTTCAGCATCGTCGGGAAGGCGAGCGTCCCCTCCGACGACCTGAGCTTCACCTGGATCAGAGACTCCTCAATCGGCGCCATCCGCTTCTCGAGCTCGGCCGCGGCCGCGAGGAGCGGCGAGGCGCCTTCCCCGGCCCGGTGCTTCAGGACCAGGATCTGCGCGCGCAGATCGCGGATCTGGTTGACCGCGCGATGCAGATCGGTGATGCGGGCGGAGATCTTCGAGGCGAGGTCGAACTGTTTCCTCAGATCGTCGGCGGAGGCCCGGATCCTCGGATCGGGTTTCAGGGTGAGTCGCGTCGTCTGCGTCGCACCGCCCGACGTGAGCTTCACCGTGTACGTCCCCGGCACCGCGAGGGGGCCCGGCGGTGGATTCCCCTGGTAGAAGGCTCCGGGCGTCTGCACCGGATCCGCGCACCTCAGGTCCCAGACGAAGCGGTTCAGTCCGGCGGCGGCCGGGAGCTTCGTCTCCTTCGTGACGAGGTCGGGCCACTCGGGGGGCTGCTCCTCCTTCTTCTCCTCCTTGCTTGAGAAGCGGCGGACGAGGGCGCCGCCGGCGTCGAGGATCTCGAGCGTCACCTCGCCCGCCGGGTCGCGCTTGAGGTAGTAGTCGAGGACCGCGCCACCTGGGGGGTTCGTCCCGGCGATCCGGTGCCGGTCGAAGAAGTCGGGGAGGTGGAGCCGCACGGCGTCCGCCGGCTTGAAGATCACGGCGTCGTTCCCGGTCGTCGAGGCGTCGACCTGTCGCAGCGGCGTGATGTCGTCGAGGATCCAGAACGCCCGCCCGTGGGTGGCGACGGCGAGGTCGTCCCCCTTCACGACGAGGTCGTGGACCGGCGAGAGGGGGAGGTTGAGCTGGAGCGGCTGCCACGCCGCGCCGTCGTCGAACGAGACGAACACGCCTCTCTCGGTGCCCGCGTAGAGAAGACCCTTCCGGACCGGGTCCTCGCGGACGCTCCTCACGTACGCGCCGTCGGGGATGCCGGCGGTGATCTTCGTCCACGATTTCCCGGTGTCGCCCGTCCGGTAGATGTACGGCCGGATGTCGTCGAGCTTGTGGCGATCGACGGCGACGAGCGCTTTCGCGGCGTCGTGCGGAGACGCCTCGATGACGCTGATCAGGCTCCACTCCGGGAGATCCTTCGGCGTGACGTCCAGCCAGTGGACCCCGCCGTCGGCGGTGACGTGGACGAGCCCGTCGTCGCTTCCCGCCCAGATCAGCCCTTTCTGCTTCGGGGATTCGGCGACGGCGAAGAGGGTGTCGTAGTACTCGACGCTCGTGATGTCCAACGTGAGCGGGCCCCCCGAGGGCTTCTGGCGGCCCCTGTCGTTCCGCGTCAGGTCGGGGGAGATCGCCGACCAGCTCATGCCGCGATCGGTGCTCTTGAAGAGGACCTCGCCCGCGGCGTAGAGCGTGTCGGGATCGTGCGGCGAGAGGAGGACGGGAAACGTCCACTGGAAGCGGTGATCGAAGTCCTCGGCGCCGTGCCCCGAGCGATCGATCGGGACGGGGGAGACGACCTGCGCGTTCCGCGTCCTCCGATCGAAGCGCGTGACGTCGCCCCCCTCCGTGCCGCCGTAGACGACGTCGGCGTCACGCGGATCCGGCGCGAGGTAGCCGCTCTCGCCCGCGCCGATCGGGTACCAGTCCTCGCGCCCGATCGAGCCGTCGTCGCTCGCGCTCGCGATCGCCACGGTGGAGTTGTCCTGCTGCGCGCCGTAGAGATGGTAGGGGAACTCGTTGTCGGCGATCACGTGGTAGAACTGCGCCGTCGGCTGGTTCTCCTGCGTCGTCCAGCTCTTCCCGCCGTCGATCGAGATGGTCGCGCCGCCGTCGTTCCCGTTGATGAGGCGATCGGGATTCTTCGGGTCGATCCAGAGGCCGTGGTGATCGCCGTGGGGGGCGGGGAGGAGCGAGAAGGTCTTGCCGCCGTCGATCGAGCGGAAGAGGCCGGTGTTCAGGATGTAGACCGCCTCGGGGTTCCTCGGATCGGCGAAGACGTGGGTGAAGTACCAGGCGCGCTGGCGGAAGCGGCCGTCCTCGTTGACGCGCGCCCACGAGTCGCCGCCGTCGTCGGAGCGGTAGAGCCCCCCCGCCTCCGCCTCGATCAGCGCATAGACGCGGGAGGAGTCGCCGCCCGACACCGACACGCCGATCCGGCCGAGGATCCCCTTCGGGAGGCCGTGCCCGTCGAGGCGCGTCCACGTCGCCCCCGCGTCGACGGATCGGTACAGGCCGCTCCCCGGCCCGCCGCTCGAGAGGCTGTAGGGGTTTCTCACCACCTCCCACATCGCGGCGAAGAGGGTGCTCGGGTTCGTGGGGTCGAAGACGACGTCGATCGCGCCGGTGCGGTCGTCCTTGAAGAGGATCTTCTGCCAGCTCTTCCCGCCGTCCGTCGTCTTGAAGACGCCGCGCTCCGCGTTCGGGGCGAAGGCGTGGCCGAGGGCCGCGACGTACGCCACGTCGGGGTCTCGGGGATCGACGATGATGTTCCCGATCTGGCGCGTGTCCCTCAGCCCCACGTTCTTCCACGTGCGGCCGCCGTCGATCGATCTGTAGACGCCGTCTCCGTACGTGACGTTGCCGCGGATGCATCCCTCTCCCGTGCCGACGTACAGGACGTTCGGGTTCGAGTCGGCGACCGCGATCGCCCCGATGTTCGAGAAGGGCTCGCGGTCGGTGAGGGGAGTCCAGTTCTGCCCGCCGTCGACGGTGCGCCACACGCCGCCGGCGACGCCGCCGAAGTAATAGGTGTCGGGCTCGCCGGGGACGCCGGCCACCGCGATGACGCGCCCTCCGCGGTGCGGGCCCACGAGGCGCCACTTCATCCCTTTGAACATTTCGTCGCCGATTGGGACGGCGCGGGCGGGGGAAGCGAGCGCGAGGAGAGCGAGGGTCAGGCTGAGGACACGCAGGGCGGTTCGCATCGGTTCGTCACCTCCGGTCAGAGTGGGCGCATCTTAACCTACGCCGCGCCGCGCGGATCGTTTCGCGGCCGCCGGCATTCAGCGCCGATCGAAGGCGCGAAGAGCCAGCATCGCGGCCCCCGAGATCATGGCCGCGAGGTAGGCGAGGTTGCTCGCGATGTGCATCGCGAGGAACCGGCTCCGGTCGTCGCCGGTGAGGCCGGCGCCGTCGCCCGCATGCGCGCCGGCGATCCAGATCGCGCTCATGCGGGGGGTGAGGTAGAGGGCCGCGGCGGCGCACGAGGCGGCGATGACCAGCGCGAGGACGAGGGAGACGCGCCGGGCGCCGCCCGGCCGCTCGGCTCCGTGAAGGGCGATCCTCGCGCCGAGTAGAATGGCGGCGAGCGCGAGGGACGAGGGTCCGATCCTGCCGAAGATGGCGACGCCGACCTGCCCCGCGATCTCGCGGCTCGGCGCGCGATCGAAGAGCATGTCGACCGCGACGAAGACGCCGGCGAGTCCGCCGGTGAGGAACGCGAGGGAGAGATCGTGGAGCGCGGCGACGAGTCGCATCGGAAGGCCCCCGGGTCGACGAGCGGGGGAGTATGGCAGACGAAGCCGTACCTCGTCGTCCTCGCGGTCGCCGCCGTCTACCTCGTCTTCCCCTCGAGCCGCTTCAACGCCGACGGGCTCCACTACAACCTTCTCGGCTTCATGTCGGTCCACGATCCGGGCGTCCTGCTGCGCGACGAGGCGGTCCCCGCGCACCTCCTCTGGCACCTCCTGACGTCGGCGATCCTCGCCGTGGTCCGCCCCGGGACGCCGGAGGCGTCGCTGTACGTCCTCCGCCTCGTGAACATCCTTCTCGCCCTCGGCGCGATCGCGATCTTCGCGCGGCTCGTCCGATCGATCGCGGGCGCGTCGGCGGCGATGTGGGCGACGCTCGTCCTCGCGTTCAGCCAGGCGTGCCTCGAGAACTTTCTGTCGGTTGAGGTCTACGCGCTCAACACGCTCGTCCTCGTCGCGCTCTACGCCGCGGCCCGGCGCGTCCTCGTCAAGGCGCCCGCGGAGCAGGGAGGGCGCGATCTCCTCGCCATCTCCCTTCTCTGCGCGCTGGCGGTCCTGACGCACCTCGCGAACATCGTCCTGGTCCCGGCCGTCGGCGTCGCGTTTTTGATGCGCGATCGGCGGCGGGGGGTGTGGCACGGGTTGCTCTTCGGGGTGGGGGTGGGTGGCGTGCTCGTCGCGGCGATCTCGGGGATCGCGATGGCGCGCTCGATCGATCTGCCGGCCGCCTTCGCATACTTCTTCAACTACTCAGGGAAGACGGGGACGTACCTGACCCCCGATCGCCTCGGAAACCTTTCCGCGGCGACGCGGAGCCTGGGCGCGGCGGTCCTCGGGCGTTTCGGGGTGTGGGGCGCGATCCCCGCGGCGATCTTCCTCGTGCACGCGGTGAGGCACCGTCGGCGCCTCGTCGGCGATCTCTTCATCGGATTGCTCCTCGCGTGCGTCGCGATCGCGGGCGCCTTCCTCAGCCAGTGGGATCCGGAGAACACCGAGCACAAGATCGCGCTCATCCTTCCGCTTCTGCTCCTCGTGGCCTCGATCCACGCGAGGATCGGCGCTCCGCTCGGCAAGTGGGCGCGGGCGGGCGCCGCGGCCTTCGCGATCATCGTCGTCGTCGCGGGGTTCGTCGACGGGATCCTCCCGTTCACGCGCCTGGAGGAGGACCCCCTCTTCACCCTGTCGTCTCAGATCCACGATCGCACCACGTCCCCCGACGTCCTCGTCGTCGGCCTCGCCTCGGCAAGTACGGGCCACGCGGTGACGCTCGAGTCGATGACCTTCTTCGGGCAGCGCGTCGCGGTGCTGAGCCGCGAGGACGCAGAGTTCGACGGGAGGCTTCGGGACTACCAGACGCGCGGGTTTGCGATCGTGAGCTACGCGAGCGGGCGCGTGGGTGAATTGGAGGTCAGGAGACCCTGAGGCTCACGGTGACGCCGTCCCGGATCGGCACGAGCGTCGTGACGAAGTCCCCGGCCTCACGGAGCCGCCGCGTCAGCTCGACGATCCCCTTCGTGTCGGGGTCCTCGGCCGGGCCGAGGACGCGCCCGCTCCACAGCATGTTGTCGCAGATGAAGAGCCCGCCGACGCGAAGCCTCTCGCGCACGAGAGGGAGGACGTCGGGATACCCCTCCTTGTCGATGTCGTTGAAGACGACGTCGAAGGCGCCCGTCGCGCGGCCGAGGATCTCCCGCGCGTCGCCAACCTCGAACTTCACGCGCGCGGCGAGCCCGGCGCGCCTCAGGAAGTCCCGGGCCTGCATCGAGTTCCCGAGCGAGCCGTCGGTGTGGGTCACCTCGCCGCCGTCTCCCACTGCGCGCGCGAACCACCAGGTCGAGTAGCCGAACCCCGATCCGCACTCGAAGACGCGTCGGGCGCCCACCGAGCGGGCGAGAACGTGGCACATCTGTCCCACGGCGGGCCCGATGATCGGGAAGCGCTGCGCCGCGGCGAGGCGCTCCATCTCCGTGCGGACCTCGTCGGCCGGGTCGGCGAGGCCCCTCACGTACTCGTCGATTTTCGGATGCGTGATGTCCATGTCACATGGCCTTCGCGGTCAGATGACCTTCGGGGTCAGATGACCCTCGCGTACTGATCGAGTGAGAACGTCCAGACGCGCTCGCCGCAGAAGCGCTTCCCCTCGGGGCAGATCGGGTACGACTTCGCCATCTTGCGGAGGGTGCACGGCGGGAGGAGGTAGCGCCCGATGAGCGGGTTGACCTCGGCGATCTGCTGCGTCTCCTCGAGGCTCGCGCGCCAGATCTCCTCCTGCGCGTTGTAGCAGAGGCGCATCGCCATCTTGTGGCGGAGGTTCAGCAGATCGCTCGACTCGGTGAAGCGCACCGCCGCCGCGTTGGGGAGGAGGTAGAGGGCCATCTCGTCGTCGACCCCCAGCTTCCTGAGCTTCGCGATCCCCTCCCACGATCTCTCCATGATCGCGCGGTACGGGGCGCGCGCTTCCTCCTCGGCCTCGATCACCGCCGGCGTCAGGTAGTCGGGCTCACCGCTGAAGTGCGCCGCGAGGATCGGGCGCGACCCCGGCGTCATGCGGTGCCGCTGGTTCTGCGAGTCGGCGGTGTGGCTGAGGCGCTTCCTGAAGGTGTAGTGCGCGTGGAAGAGGGCGCGCGAGAGCTTCGTGTGCGTCGTCGAGTTCAGCGTCTCGCCGAGCCAGGTGTTCCTCGAGGGATCGAGCGCGAGGGCGATCGCCTCCTCGTCCCCCATCCGGTCGCAGGAGAGGCCGAAGATCTCCCGCACCGATCGGGCGAGGGTCTCCTGGTTGCGCCCCGGCCAGTCGACGAGCTTCGAGAGGCGTCCCCCGAGGTCGTCGTCGAACTCCCGGAGGAATCGCTCCCGCTCGCCGTTGACCGGGAGGGTCGCGTGGAAGACCTGGTACTCGATCGTCTCCTCCGGCGGGATCGGCTGCTCGAGGATGGCGCGGTAGGCGGGCTCCCGCGCGAGGAGCTCTCGGACCATCTTCTCGAGGACGATTTTCTGCTCGAGCGGCGTGTCGAACTGGCCGCACGTGCGGTAGTAGCGCAGGAGCGTGAGGCCGCTGACGGTGTGGTACAGGTAGGCGAAGGTCGCGACGGGGAGGACGTAGCGCGCCGACTCCTGCGCCTTCTTCCGGATGTCCTTCTTCCACGTCTCCGGGTGCCTTCCCCGCGCGGGGAAGCGCGCGAAGTACTCGCGCTCCACGCGCGGCACGAGCCTCGAGGTGAGCGCGGCGTAGGCCTCGTTCTGCGCCGCGACGGTGTCGTGGTAGACGGCGAGGGCGTCGGGCGCAAGGGGCGGCACGGCGTACGATCCCGGCTTCACCGCGACGTAGCGCTGGCTGACCTGCTCGGAGTTGTAGAAGGGGTGGCTGTGGAGGAACGACCAGATGAAGTGCCGGCTCACGTTCGAGAGGGCGAACTGGAAGTGCGCGTGCTGGAGCGTCGTGTGGTGCCCGGCCCTGTAGATGTCCTGCGCGAGCCGATCGCGGGCCGACTCCTTCTCCGCGCGCCCGGCCGCGTCGAGCCCCGGCTGTCCCGAGACGTCGTCCTCGGTCACGATCCCCTTCGCCGAGTAGCACGTCCGGGCGGTGGCGACCGCGTTGTCGAACGGGCGCGCGAACGCGTTGGTGATCTGGACCTTCGGCTCGGGAGACAGGAACGACCGCATGGGAGGCGAGTATATAATGACGCCATGCAGAAACTACTCCTGGGCCACAGCCCCGATCCCGACGACGCGTTCATGTTCTACCCGCTCCTCAGCGGCAAGATTCCGTGCGAGGGGTTCGAGTTCGAGCAAGTTCTCGAGGGGATCGAGACGCTCAACCGCCGCGCGCTGAAGCGCGAGATCGAGGTGACGGCCGCGAGCGTTCACGCGTGCGCGCTGCTGGGGAAGTCGTACAAGATCCTCGACTGCGGCGCGAGCGTCGGAGACGGGTACGGGCCGATCGTGGTCTCGCGAACCCCGATGACGGTGAAGGAGCTGGTCAACGTCGAGGTCCTCGTCCCCGGCATCCTCACGACCGCGTTCCTCGCGCTGCGTCTGGCCGCGGGGCGGTTCCGTCCGAAAGTGGCCCCCTTCGATCAGATCCCGGGCGAGGTGCTCGCCGGGAAGGCCGAGGCCGGGCTGCTCATCCACGAGGGGCAGCTCACGTACGCCGCGATGGGCCTGCACAAAGTCGCCGATCTCGGAGTGTGGTGGCAGGAGAAGACCGGGCTGCCGCTCCCCCTCGGCGTCAACGTCGCCCGCGCGGATCTGGGGGACGCGACCATCAAGAAGATCCACGAGGCGCTCAAGAAGAGCATCGAGTGGGCGCTGGGGCACCGCGCGGAGGCGCTCGCCCACGCGGGGGGGTTCGGCCGCGGCATCGACGCCGACACGACCGACCGGTTCGTCTCGATGTACGTCAACGAGTGGACCATCTCGCTCGGCAAGCGCGGCCGCCTGGCGATCGAGCGGCTGATCGGCGACGGCCGCGACGCCGGCGTCATCCCCGACGGCGACGGCCCCGTCTTCGCGTGAGCGGCATGGATCGCACGCCCCTGTACGAGGCCCTGAGGGAGTCCCACGCCGCCTTCGGCGAGGTCGACGGCTGGGAGCTGCCGCGCGTCTTCACCAACATCAAGGCCGAGTACCTCTCCGGGAAAGGGACGGTCGCCGCGATCGACAGGAGCCACTGGGGGCGGCTGCGCCTCACGGGGGCGAACCGGCTCGATCTCCTGCACCGCATCACGACGAACGACGTGAAGGGCCTCCCCGCCGGGCACGGCGCCGAGACGGTGATGTGCACCGACAAGGGGCGCATCATCGATCGCCTCACGCTCCACGCCGACACCGAGAGCACGTGGATCGTCACCTCGCCGAACATGGCGGAGGAGATCAAGGCCCTCATCGAGAAGGTGCGCTTCCGCGACGACGTGCAGATCGAGGACCTCACCCACAAGACGGCGATGATCACGCTCTTCGGCCCCGCGTCGTCGCGGATGCTCGAGTGGGTGTCGCGCGATCAGGTCCACGGCCTCGCCCCGCACGCCTGGAAGCGGCTGACGATCGCCGGCGTGCCGGCCGCGACGGCCCGGCTCACCGCCTGCATCGGCGGCGACGGGTTCAATCTCATGGTCGACGAGTCCGGGGCGGGGGTGGTCTGGAAGGAGATCTTCGCCGAGGGAGGATCCTACGGCCTGAACCCGATGGGGAGCGAGGCGCACGAGATGCTCCGCGTCGAGTTCGGAGTCCCCGCGCACGGGCGCGAGCTGACCGACGAGTTCAACCCCCTCGAGGCGCGCCTCGACGCGGCCATCCACTGGTCGAAGGGGTGCTATACCGGCCAGGAGGTCATCGCCCGCCTCGACTCGCGGCACAAGGTGCAGCGGTTCCTCGTCGGGCTCCTCATCGATCAGGGGGGTGTCCCCGAGCCGCGCGCCCGGATCTTCGTGGGCAAGAACGAGGTGGGGCTCGTCACGAGCGTCGTCCCCAGCCTCGAGATGAGGCGCATCATCGCGCTCGGCTACGTCCGCAACGAGCACAGCGAGCCGGGGACCCGCCTCGAGATCCACTCAGGCGGCGCCGTCCTGGGGGCCGCGGTCAGCGCGCTCCCCTTCAAGCCCGCCGCCCCCGCCGCGGCCTGAGCACCGGCCGGCGCTCTCCTCTCGAGTCCCGTGCACCTTTAATAGCCTGGCTCGCTATTAAAGAATTCGGCGGAAACTTTAATAACGACTGGGACTCGACCTGGCACCTGGAGGTGTTCGGCTCGCCTACGTCGCCGGATGCTTCGCCGTCACGACGGTGTGGATGCCGCCCCTCACGTTGAAGTCGCCGACGACCGTCGCCTCGCGCGGCGCGATCGCCGCGACGAGGTCGTCGAGAATCCGGTTCGTGACGGCCTCGTGGAAGGCCCCCTCGTCGCGGTACGACCAGAGGTAGAGCTTCAGGCTCTTCAGTTCCACGCACAGCCGATCGGGGACGTAGCGGATGCGGATCGTCGCGAAGTCGGGCTGACCCGTCATCGGGCAGACGCAGGTGAACTCGGGGCAGTCGAAGGCGATCTCGTAGGGGCGATCGGGCTTCGGGTTCGGGAAGGTCTCGAGCTTCTTCGAAGGATTCGAGGGCATGGGCTCAGGGCCTCGGCGCCATGAAGACGAGGAGCGTCGCGCGACCCGGCCCGAGGTTCTCGACGGAGTGCTCGGCCCCTGACGGCACGTGGGCGACGACCCCCTCACCGATGGTCGCGTTCTCGTCGCCAATCGTGACGCGCACCGTGCCGCTCACGACGCAGTAGATCTTGTCGGCCCCCTCGTGCGTGTGGGGCTTCTGGCTCTGTCCGGGCTCGAGGCCGTATACGTCGCAGAAGAAGCGCTCGGTCCCGAAGAGGTTCGTCTTCGCCAGCTTCTCTTTCGAGAAGCGCGCCTCGGCGGCGATCGTCTTGATGGGCATCGCCGCGCCTACTGCGTCGCTCCCTGGCCGGGGAGCGCGGGCGCTGCGGCCTGCGCACCGGCCGCCTGCGCCGCGAGAGCGGCCGCGCGGGCCCGGTGTCGCCCCCAGCGCGCGTCGATCTCGTCGCGCGAAGGGGCGGGGCGCAGGGTGTAGTTCGTGTCGCGGGGGATGGCCGTGAACCCGGCGTCCTCGATCAGCCGGATCATTTCGGGAAGATCCATCGTGTGCGTGCCGCCGGCGGCCGACACGACGTTTTCCTCGAGGACCGTCGAGCCGAAGTCGTTCACGCCGAATCGGAGGGCGATCTGCGCGATCTTCGGCCCCTGCGTGACCCACGATGCCTGGAAGTTACGGACGTTGTCGAGGAAGAGCCGCGCGACGGCGTTCGTCCTGAGGTAATCGAACCCGGAGGCGCGCTTCATCGACGACAGCTCCGTCGCGTCGGGGATGAAGGACCAGGGGATGAAGGAGTTGAACCCCCCCGTCTCGTCCTGGAGATCGCGGACCCTCACGAGGTGCTCGACGCGCTGCTCCGGAGTCTCGACGCTCCCGTACATCATCGTGGACGAGGTGCGGATGCCGATGCGGTGGCACGTGCGCATCACCTCGATCCAGTCGTCGCTCGTGTCCTTGAGCGGGGAGATCTCCTTCCGCACGGCGTCGCTGAGGATCTCGCCGCCCGCGCCGGGGAGGGTGTCGAGCCCCGCGTCGCGCAGCCGCGAGAGCGTCTCCTCCAGCGAGAGGCTCGAGATCTTCGCGATGTACGTCGCCTCGACGGGGGAGAGGGCGTGGAGGTGCACGTCCCAGTTCGTCTTGATCCAGCGAAACGTGTCGAGGTAGTAGTCGAGCTTGAGCTGCGGGTTGACCCCTCCCTGGAAGAGGACCTCGCGCCCCCCCACGTCGACGAGGGCCTGGATCTTTTCGCCGAGCTGATCGCGCGTGAGGACGTACCCCTCGGGATCGCCCGGAGGGCGGTAGAACGCGCAGAACTTGCAGCGGACCCAGCAGACGTTCGTGTAGTTCAGGTTGCGGCCGACGACGTACGTGACGATCGGCTCGGGATGCATCCGCCACCGCACCATGTCGGCGAGGGCGCCGAGGGCGGGGAGGTCGGGATGGTCGAAGAGGAAGAGCGCGTCGCCGGCCGTGAGCCGTTCCCGCGCCTGGACCCGGCCTGCGATCTCGAGGAATCGATCGCTCACGCCACGGCCCCCTGCGCCGCTTCGCGCCAGATGATCCGATAGAGAGGATCGCGCTCGACGGGCTCGCGCCCGGCCTCCTTCACCAGATCCACGAGCTCGTTGCGCGTCAGCGCCTGCGGCGTCCGCGCGCCGGCGGCGTGCGTGATCTCCTCCCTGAGGATCGTCCCGTCGATGTCGTCGGCGCCGTACCAGAGCGTGAGCTGCGAGACGGGGGGCGTGACCATGATCCAGAACGACTTCACGTGCTCGAAGTTGTCGAGCATCAGCCGCGAGATCGCGATCTGCTTCAGGTCGAGCAGCCCCGAGGTCGGCGGGAGCTGCGCCATCTCGGTGTTCTCGGGATGGAAGGCCAGCGGGATGAACGTCAGGAAGCCGTTCGTCTCGTCCTGGAGATCGCGGAGCTTCAGGAGGTGCTCGACGCGCTCCGCCGCGGTCTCGATGTGGCCGTAGAGCATCGTGGCGTTGCTCCGGAGCCCGGCGAGGTGCGCCGCGCGCGCCCAGTCGAGCCACTCCGCGGGGCTGAGCTTCAGCGGGAAGATCTCCCGGTGCACGCGGTCCGAGAGGACCTCCGCGCCGCCGCCGGGGAGCGAGCCGAGCCCAGCGGCCTTCAGGTCGGCGAAGACCTCCTCGCGAGGCTTCCTCGCGACGCGCGCGATCTCGGCCAGCTCGATCATCGTGAAGGCCTTCACCGTCACCGCCGGCCGCGTCTCCTTCACCGCCCGCACGATGTCGAGGTAGTACTCGTAGGGAAGGCGGGGGTTGATCCCCGCGACCATGTGGATCTCGGTGACCGGCTCTTCCATCTGCTCGAGGACGCGCTGCCTCACGTCGTCGGGCCACAGGACGTACCCCGAGGGATCCTTCGCGCGGACGTAGAAGGCGCAGAAGGAGCAGTCCTTGTTGCAGATGTTCGTGTAGTTGATGTGCTGGTTGCGGACGAAGTAGCAGAGGTTCCCGCTCTTGCGCTCGCGAACGAGGTTCGCCATGTAGCCGAGCGCGTTCACGTCGTGGCAGGCGGAAAGCGCGAGCCCATCGTCACCCGTCAGGCGTGTCCCGTCCAGGACTTTCCGGTAGATGGACGAGAGGCCGGCCCGATCGAGGGCGGGTTCGAAAAGAGCTGGAGACGGGCGCGGCATCGCGGGCACCTCGGGACGGGTCATGGCCGGGGGCGGAGCGGGGCGGGATCGTAACCCAGGATGGGTGGGGCGTCCAGCCTGCGTCGCCCGCGCGCGGCGCCCGAGGTCGGGCGCCGGATCGCATGCTAGGGCGTGGTCCGGGCGGGAGAGGCCGAAGAGGCCGCCGGAGCCGGCAGCGGCATCTCCTGCTCGAAGATGAGGCGCCAGCCTCCCTGGCGGCGGGCCCAGATCGTGGTGAAGCGGTACCGCCCCGAGATGTCCTGGTCCCCGTAGAATTCCTTGAGGGCGGCGTCCTGGTTGAGGAGGACCAGCCCGAACGCGAGGCGCCTCACGGTGGACGACTCCACGTGGCAGTCGACGAGTCTCACTTTCGGGAACTCGGCCTTCAACTCGTCGAAGTCCCATTCCATTCCCGGCGCGGAGCCGAGGTAGTCCGGCGCCACGAGGCGCGCGAGAGCCGGCCAGTCCCCTCGCTTGTAGATGGCGGTGAGCTGGTCGGCAAGCGCGAGGACCTCCGCGCGCGATGCGGGAGCCAACTCCGCCGGGAAGCGCGGGGTTCTCCCCGTGACGGCCGGCGCGTCGTGAGAGGTTCCGCCGGGTGCGGCGTCGCCACGCTCCACGGCGACCCCCGCTCGAGCCATGGAAAACGAACAGGCGGCGACGAGCAGGCAACCAATCAGCGCTCTTCTCACGTTTCCTAGACCCCCGCCTTCCCGCAGATCTCCCGCGCCCGCTTCAGGATCTCCTCCGGATGCTTCAGAATCTCCGGCCACTCGCCGGGGAACCCCTCCTCCACCGTCTTCCGCGTCGCGTCGATCCCCATCTTGCCGCCGAAGGCCGGCGTCGCCACGGCGAAGTCGAGGACGTCCATCGGCCCCTCGGTCAGGAAGACGTCGCGCTTCGGATCGACGTGCGTCCCCGCGCGCCACATCACCTCGCCGGGGTTCTGCACGTCGCAGTCGTCGTCCACCACGACGATGACCTTGCTGAACATCATCTGGCCGAGCCCCCAGAGCGCGTGGGCGACCTTGCGGGCGTGGCCGGGGTAGCGCTTGCGGATCGAGACGAGGACGAGGTTGTGGAAGATCCCCTCGACGGGGAGGTTCATGTCCACGACCTCGGGGAGAACCTTCCGGATCATCGGGAGGAAGAGGCGCACCGTCGCGCGGCCTATCGGCCCATCTTCCTGTGGAGGCGGCCCGACGATGATCGTGTGGTAGATCGGATCGCGCCGGCGCGTGACGGCGGTCAGGTGGAAGACCGGGTACGGGTCGGGGAGGGAGTAGTAGCCCGTGTGATCCCCGAAGGGCCCCTCCATCCGCCGCTCCTTCGGCTCGCAGTACCCCTCCAGCACGATCTGCGAGCTCGCCGGGATCTCGAGGTCGACGCTCACCGCCCGGCAGACCTCGGCGCTCTCCTTGCGCACGAACCCCGCCAGCATCAGCTCGTCGAGCTCGGGGGGGAGGGGAGCCGACGCCGCGTAGATGACCGACGGCTCGGGGCCGAGGCAGATGGCGACGTCGAGGCGCTTCCCGAGAGACTCCGCGACGCGGTAGTGCTCGGCCGCCCCCTTGTGGCGCTGCCAGTGCATGCCGATCGTCCTGTCGTCGAAGACCTGGAGCCGGTACAGGCCGAGGTTGCGCGTCTCGCGCTCGGGGTGCTTCGTCACGACGATGGGGAAGGTGATGTACGGCCCGCCGTCCCCGGGCCAGCACTTGAGGATGGGAATGCCGGCGAGCGTCGGATTCTTCGTCTCGACGATCTCCTGGCACGGGGGCTTCGAGATCAGCTTCGCCTTCAGCGCCGTGAGGCGCGCGAGGCGGGGGAGGGCCTGGAGCTTCCCCATCATCCCCTCGGGGATCGCAGGCTCGAGGTACGAGGCGATGTCGGCGGCGAGGGCGTCGATCGACGGCGTCTCGAGGGCGAGCGCCATCCTCTTCTCCGTTCCGAAGAGGTTGATGGCGAGCGGCATCGATGCGCCGCGCACGTTCGTGAAGAGGAGGGCCGGCCCCCCCTTTTTGATCACGCGGTCGGCGATCGCGGCGATCTCGAGATCGGCGCTCACGTCGTCGCGGATCTCGGTCAGCTCGCCCTCGCGTCTCAGGCGATCGAGAAACGACTGGAGGTCTTTGTAGGCCATGGCGGCGAGGATACACGGAGCCGCGAAGGCAGGCTAGATGCTCCGCTAGAATGGCGCTCATGTCCCGCGCCGCACCGCCGCTCGACCGAGTCGACGTCGCCGTCATCGGCGCGGGGGCGGCGGGGCTCATGGCCGCGATCCAGGCCGGGCGCTCGGGATCCGTGGGAACCGCCCGCCGCATCGTCCTCCTCGAGAGCGCGCGCCGGCCCGGCGCGAAGATCCTCGTCGCCGGCGGCGGCCGGTGCAACGTCACGCACCACGCCGTCGACGAGCGCGACTTCGCCGGGTCGACCCCCGCGGCCATCCGCAAGGTCCTTCGTCGTTTCGATGTGCCGGCCACGATCGAGTTCTTCCGCGAGATCGGCGTCGAGATGAAGCGCGAGGAGACGGGAAAGCTCTTCCCCGTCACCGATGACGCGGCGACGGTCCTCGAGGCGCTCCTCCGCGCGGCGGGAGAGGCCGGTGCGGAGCTCCGCGCGGGGTGCCGCGTCGAGAATGTCCGGCGCGAAGGCGACGCCTTCCGGATCACGGGGGCGTGGGGGGCGATCGAGGCCGCCCGCGTCGTCCTCTCCACGGGAGGACGGAGCCTGCCGAAGTCGGGATCCGACGGGCACGGGTTCGAGATCGCGAGGTCGCTCGGCCACTCGGTCACCGACGTCGTGACACCGGCTCTCGTCCCACTGACGCTGCGCTCCGGCCACTTCGTCACGCGCCTCCCCGGCCTCGCGACCGACGCGACGCTGACGCTTCGCGGCGGGACGGGAAGGACGATGGTCTCCGTCACCGGCCCGGCCCTCTGCACGCACTTCGGCCTCTCCGGGCCGGCGGTCCTCGACATCAGCCGCCACTACCTCCACGCGATCGCCGAAGATCCCGCCGCGACCATCTCCGTGAGCTGGCTGCCGGGCGAGACGGCGGAGTCGATCGACGCAGCGCTCATGGGGCTGGCCGCGTCGAGCGCCGGTCGGTTTCTCTCGGCGCGCCTGCCGGAGCGGCTGGCGCGGGCGCTGTGCGATGACGCGGGGGTCGATCCGTCGGCGCCCGGGCGCGCGATGACGCGCGAGAGGCGCCGCGCGCTCGCCGGCGCGGTGACGGCGACCCCGCTCCCGATCACCGGGGACCGCGGCTACACGCACGCGGAGGCGACGGCCGGCGGCGTGCCCCTCGCCGAGCTGAAGCTCGACACGATGGAGTCGCGCATCTGTCCCGGGCTGCACCTGTGCGGGGAGATCTGCGACGTGGACGGGCGGATCGGCGGATTCAACTTCCAGTGGGCCTGGTCGAGCGGGTACGTCGCGGGGATCGCGGTTGCGCCGTCACCCGTCGCCGGGGCACGATGAGGGGGATGTCGGGCGTCGGCGCGATCCTCCGCTTCCACCTCGGCGTCGGTGTGCGCCTGGCGTCGCACGCGGCCGCGCCGCTCGTGGGCGTCGCCGTGGCGTGGGTGGGGCTCGCGGAGTTCCCCGGCGACGTCCTCGCCGCGGTCGCGCAGGGGCTCGCGGCCCCGGGATCGGATCCGGCGGCGAGCTGGACCTTCGCGGTGGTCCTCCTCGCCCTGGCGACGTGGGCCGCCCCCCGCGTCACGACCGGGCTCGGCGGATGGATCCGCCATCTCCCCGCGAGCGCGACCAGCCACCGGCGCGCGGCGCTCCTCGCTCTCGCGGCGTCGCAGCTCCCCGCGGTCGTCGCCTCCGCTCTCCTCGCCGGCGGGCTCGTCGTCTTCGGGCATCCCGTCTCCCTCGCGAAGCTCGCGGCCATCCCGCTCCTCGCCTTCGGCGCCGCCACCGTCGCCCTTCCGGTGCGCCGGCGCGCGCTCGCGTCGGCGCTCGGCGCGGCGGCAATCCTTCTCGCCCTCTCGCCGGGCTGGATGACGCTTCCCGCGGCGCTCGCCGCGCTCGCCGCCGCCGATCGGCTCTCCGGCTCGATCGCGCCGCCCGCCCTCGCGCGCCGCCGGCGGACGTTCGCTCGCGCCCCCCTCCTCGCGGTCATCGCATGGCGAGCCGTCGGTTTCCGCACCGCCACGGCGCTCGCGATCCCCATCATGGTCCTGGGCCTCGCGGCCCTCTTTCTCGCGAACAACGCCGTGACGCCGGCCGTCGCGTCCGGGGCGGTGAGGTTCGGCGGCCTCCTTGCCGCGGCGATTCTCATGTCCGGGGTCGCCGCCGAGATGGGCTTGCGGCGGCCGGTCTGGCCCTGGGCGCGTTCGCTTCCGTGGAGCTCGAGCCGCCGCGTCGCCGCCGATGCCCTCTTCCTCGGAGTCCCCGCGCTTCCTCTCGTGCTCGTCGCCGCGGTGCTCGATCCGCCCGCCGCGCTCGCCGTCCTCGCGACGACGCCCCTCCTTGCGCTGCGCGCCGCGAGCGCGCTGCGCCGCGCTCAGAGCCTCCGCATCGGCGCGATGGGGGTCATCCTCGTCGAGGGGTTCGTCGTCGCGGGGCTCGCGGGGCTCGTCCCGTGGGGGGCGCTCCTCTTCGCCGCGGCGACGCCGCTCGCGCTGCGGGCCGCGGCGAGAGCCGAGCGCGAGCTGCCGGTCAGCCGGTGGATCGCGCTCCACCACGCGGCCGCCGGCGATCCCCTCTCGTGGAGCGCGAAGTGATCCGCCTCCGGGGGGCGCGCTTCGCCTACGGCGCGGGGGAGCCGATCCTCGACGGCGTCGATCTCGATCTCGGCGCCGGCCTCACGCTCCTCCTCGGGCCGAACGGCTGCGGGAAGAGCACGCTCCTCCGAATCGCCGCCGGCGTCGAGATGCCCCAGGCCGGGCGCGTCGACGTCGCCGGGCACGATCTCTGGGCCGACGAGGTCGCCGCGCGCCGGGATCTGGCCTACGTGCCCGAGCAGCCCGACCTCACGCCGTACGCGACGCTCTCGGAGATCCTGACCCTCGTCTGCCGCCTGCGGGGCGCGCCGCTCGACCGGGCCGCAGCCGCGCTCGCCACCGTGGGGCTCCCGCGCCTCGGCGGCCGCTCGGTGCGGGAGCTGTCGATGGGTCAGCGCCGGCGGGCCGTCCTCGCCGCGGCCATGATCGGCGCGCCGAAGATCGTTCTCCTCGACGAGCCCCTGGAGACGCTCGATCGCGCCATGCGCGACGAGGTCCTCGCCTGGGTTCGCTCGCTCCTCGCCGCCTCCGCCTCGGTCGTCGTGGTGACCCACGACATCGAGCCCTTCGCCGCGTCCGCCTCGCGCGCCGTCACCGTGCGCGGCGGCCGGGCGCTCGTGCACGATCCGCTTCCGGCCGACCCCGCCGCGCGCATGGCGCTCCTCGAGGCGATGGCGCGGGGGACGAGTTCCCCCGCGCATTGATCGCGTCTCAGCACGTGCCGTTCCTAGAGCCGATGAAGTGGCCGAGCGTCAGTCCGATGATCGCCAGCGCCGACACGAGCCCGATCAGGCCGCGCTGGATCAGTGCGGCGATGTCGGCGAAGTGCACCGCCCCGTCGGGGCTGGGATTGATGTACAGCGCGAAGATCATCGGCGCCAGCACGAGGACGACCGCCGAGAAGCCGGCCCAGAATTCCGCGCGCTCCCGCGTGCCGCACAGGTCCGTCAGCACGGCGACGAGAGACCGCCGCAGGTAGGCGGTGACCGCGACGGCGATTGCGAGCGTGAGGGCGATGCCGATCAGGTTCGTCGTGTCTTTCATGGGTCATCCTCCTGTCTCGAGAAGGCGATCCCGCTCCGCGAGGACGGCGACGTGCCGCAGGACCCTCCGCTGGATCGCGTGGATGATGGCGTCGCCCCAGAGGCGCCAGTACCTCTCGGGGACCATGTTCGTCCGGTACCAGGTCCGCCCCACGAGCCTCGTGCGTCCTCCGGCGAGTGGCTGGAGCTCGAAATGCCCGCGGGTGGCCTCGAGGTAGCCGTCGAGATGGGGCGGCCTCGCCCCGCGCCAGAGGGTCATCTCCCGCATGGGATCGGGCTGTGACGCCACGGCGTAGGTGAGCGCTCTCGGCGGATCCCAGACCTCGATCGGCTCCCGCATGTCCCCCGTCGTGAAGCGGCAGATGCGGACGGCGCCCACCCTCCCCTCGGGGAGGGTCGCCTCGAGCGGCGCCGCGATGCCGGCCCGGAAGAGCCACTCGTGCGGAGGCCCAATCTGAGGAAAGGCGACGAGGCGCCGCCACACCAGCTCGGGAGGCGCCGCGACGATGATCTCCGTCTCGACCGGAGCCGGCGGCACGCCGGCGCCGAGGCCGGCGTGATCCGCGAGCAGGGAGAGCGGGAGCATCGCGATCGCGCCGCCGACGGTCCGCTTTCGACCGCGCGGCTCATCGAGATCGCACGCCACGCCAAGAGCCGCCCCGATGAGGGCGCCGACGAGAACGCCGAGAAGAACGAGAGGCGCCGCCATGAGCAGGCAGAAGAACCCTTCCACGGCGAATGCGATGAGGACCGCGCCCGCGAGCGCCATCGCGCACAGCGCGGCCGCGAAGGGTCCGCTCCGCGACGGTCCATGGAAGCTCGCGAAGAGCACGGCGGAAACGATGCCGCAGACGATCGGCGCCGCGAGGAAGAGGGCCACGCCGTACGCTCCCAGGACGGTGACGCTGATCGCCATGGAGCCGATGCCGAGGAGGGCCCCCGCGGCTCCCGCCGACCAGGCGGCGCGCGCGTAGGACATCATCGACTCTCCTTTCCTGGCGCGAAGCCGTCGGCCCGGCGGGCATCGGCGGTTCCTCCGCCCGCGTGGCGCGCCGCCAGCGCGAGCGCGGCGAGACCGCACAGGACGAAGCCGACGCCATTCGCCACCCCGTGCCACCGCGCCATCTGCGGGATCGAGATCCGCGAGGACTCGAGCGCCTCGCCGGCCGCGTAGAGCGCGGCGAGGGCCATTCCGCCGAGCGCCGACGCCGACGAGATGGCGAGGAGCGCGCGCGGCAGGAACGCCGGAAGCCTCGAGAGCGACGTGAGCGCGATCGCCGCGACCACGGCGTGGCCGGCCGTCACGAGGAGAGCCCCGGTCAGCTTGAGCCGGGGCGCGGCGAACACCCACCCCGCCGCGAGAACCACGGGGCCGGAGAGGATGGCCGTCGCGGCGAGACGGAAGGCCGCCGCGCGCGCGCCGCGCTGACCTGGATCGACGTGCGCAAGGCGTCCGACGCCGGCGGCGACGATGGGCGCGAGGGCTGCGGTGAAGTGGAAGTGAACGGCCGTCAGCAGGACGATCGGCTCGACGAATCCCATGGGGCGGATGCCGGCGCGCGTCTGGAGGAGGAAGGCCGCCCCCACCGGCAGGAACAGGAGCCCGGCGCTGGCGCAGAGCGCCGGCGGGTCGCCCGCCGCGCGGCGGACGAAGGCGCCGGGGGCGAGGAGGGCGGATCGGAGATCGCGGGCGGCGTCGCCGGGAGTCGCTCCGAGGCCGGTGAGCGCGGTCATGGCGGCGAACGCGAGCCACGGAAGCGTGAGGATTCCCGCGGCTCGTCCGGGCTCGATCCGGAACGAGACCACCACCAGCGCCGCCGCGAACGGCTGCCATCGCGCCGCCGCGCCGAAGAGTCGGGATTCGCCCGGGAAGGAAGACGCGCCGCCCGCGACGATCATCGCGAGCGGCACGGCAACGAGCGGGGCCAGGAGAAAGAGAACTTCGATGGCTCCAAGCCCCGGCCGGGGGATGCCGGTCAGGCCGGCGACGGCGATGGCCCCCCACTCGAAGAGGCCGAACGCCGCGCTCCACGCGATCCAGCGTCTTGAATCCCGAAGGTCCATGCGGCCATCTCCTTTCAGAAGGACGCGCCACTCGCCGCCGCACCGAACACGAGCGCGAGGTAGGCGGCGGCGGAAAGGAACGCGGCGTCCAGGAGGCGGTGAGCCCGCCTGAGCTTCGCGTCGTAGTACGCGACGTGCACGACAATCCTCGTCAACCAGAAGAGAGAGAGGAACCCGCTCAGCGCGCGGCCGAGCGGGCTGGCGCCGGCCAGTTCGGGCGCGAACGCGAAGCAGAGCGCCGTGAATCCGACGAGCATCCCCACGATGTAGAGCCAGTGGACCGTGAAGACCTGCCGGAGGATCGGCGGGACGCCGGCCATGTGCGTCCGCACTTCCAGGATTCGCGCGAGAGGGGCGTTCGCGAGAGCGATCGCGAGGTGAATCGCCCCCGCGGTCCACAGGAGCGGGATCATGGTGGTCATCACGAGACCTCCTTCCGGGCGCACGAGCCGCCGAGGGCGTGCCGGTGCGCGGCGAACCAGCGATAGGCGGCCGCGAAGAGCGGGCGGACGCCGGGGAGGGCGAGGCAACGGGCGACGATCGACAACCCTCGCGTGCGCGCCGCAACGTAGAGCAGCGCGTCGGCGCCGCCGAGCCGCGTCCCGCCGGACGTGAGCACGCGCATCTCCTTCAGGAGTTCACCGTCGGGCAGCCCCAGGATTCGGCCCGATTCCGCGCCCTGGAGCGGGACGAGGCGGAACCCCCGCGACTCCAGGCGGAGTCGCAGCCGGGCCGCGAGACAGGAGCAAACGCCGCAGTCCGCGTCGAAGCCTATTATGTCTGACATTTCAGTATTCACAGAAACAACCTCGCACAAAAAAGGAGGCGCGCCGGCGCCTCCGGTATTCACTTCCCGAGGAGCTTCCGGACCTTTCCCTTCAGCCCGATGAACCCCTTCAGGGCTCCCGCGGGGATGGAGCGGAACTCCTGGTAGCAGCCGGTCATGGTCTCGAAGAACTCCTTCATCCGGACGAGGCGCTCCTTCGTGTGCGCGTCGACATGGCCGCCGGCGCCGGCCTCCTCGACGCAGGCCCTCAGAAGGTCGAGCGTCGGGTCGATCTCCCGGCGCTTGCGCTGCTCGAGGATCACCTGGAACATCTCCCAGACGTCCTTCATCGAGTCGAAGTGATCGCGCCGATCCCCCATCACGTGCACCACGCGGACGATCCCCCAACCCTGCAGCTCGCGAAGGCTGGTGCTGACGTTGGAGCGGGCGACGCCGAGGGTCTCGGCGATCTCGTCGGCGGGGAGGGGGCGGGGCGAAAGGTACAGGAGGGCGTGGATTTGGGCGACGGTCCGGTTGACCCCCCAGCGGGTCCCCATCTCGCCCCAGTGGAGTACGAACTTCTGCGGAACGGGCGCCAGTCGGGCCAAGGGATTCTCCTTTTTCTGTCGTAACAGAATATACGGACAGAATAGGAGCGTGTCAAGGGGGAGCCGCCGGCCTCACCACGAAGTCCGAGAGCGCCCCTCCCGCGCGGATCACGCGGAGGCTCAGGTCGCCGGCGTCGCCGAGGACGAGGCGGCGCTGGAGATCGTCCACGCTCTCGACCTTTTCGCCGCTCGCCGCGACGATGCGGTCGCCGCGCCTCAGCCCGGCCGCGTCGGCGGGGGCCCCCGAGGCGACCTCGACGATGCGGATCGCCCGGGACGAGCCGGTCGCGCGCGCGAAGTAGCCCTCGAGGTCCTCGCCGCGCGCGGCGATGCCGAGGTACGGGCGCTCGACCCGCCCCTTGCGGATGAGAACCGACGCCACCCACGTCGCGGTGCGCGCGGGGATCGCGAAGCCGATCCCCTGCGCGTAGGGGACGATGGCCGTGTTGATCCCGATCGCGGTCCCGTCGGCGTCGAGGAGGGGCCCGCCGGAGTTCCCGGGGTTGATGGCGGCGTCGGTCTGGATGAGACCTTCGAAGGGGGCGCCCCGCCCCGTGGGCAGCGTCCGGTCGAGGGCGCTCACGACGCCGAGGCTGACCGAGCGATCGAAATGAAGGGGGTTGCCGACGGCGACGACGATCTCGCCGACGCGGGGCTTCCGATCGTCGGCGAGGGGGAGGGAGGGGAGGCCGCCGCCGGCAATCCTGAGCACGGCGAGGTCGGTGGGCGGGTCGGCGCCGGCCAGCTCGGCGCGCGCGTCGCCCCCCGCGCGCAGCGTGACGCGGAGATCGGCCGCGCCGGCGACGACGTGGGCGTTCGTCACGACGTAGCCGTCGGGCGCGATCAGGAAGCCCGTCCCCTGCGCGCGCCGGTGCTCGACGCCGACGACCGCGGGGACGGCCCGGGCGATCAGCTCCCGGAGCTCGTCCGCGAACCGCCGCAGGAGGCTCATGGCCGCGTCAGCAGCCGCGCGCGCCGAGGGCGACCGACGTCTCCTCGAGGCGCCCGGCCCTCAGGATTCTCACCGAGGCCTTCGTCCCCGCGCGGCGCGCGCCGAGGAGGCCGAGGAGGTCTCCCATGCGCGCGACGCGCGCGCCGTCGAGGCCGACGAGGACGTCGCCGAGGAGGAGTCCCGCCTCGGCGGCAGGGCTCTCGGGCTGCACGCCGAAGACCAGGAGCCCGGACGGCTGCTGCAGGGAGGAGGCGACGGCATCGGGGAGGCGGACCGTCTGGCACGTGACGCCGAGGAACCCGCGCTCCGGCCGACCCGTCGCGAGGATCTCCGCGACGGCCCGCCTCAACGTGGATGCCGGCAGCGTGACGGAGGCGCCTCGGACGAGGGCCGCGGTGTTCATGCCGAGGAAGCGCCCCGAGAGATCGACGAGCGGACCTCCCGAGAAGCCGTGACGCCCCGCGCCGTCGGCCTGCACGTAGCGATCGACGCGCCCCCCGGCGTACGTCGTCCACGCGTCGCCGATCGCGCCGAGGATCCCGAGGCTCGCGCGGACCGTGCGCCCCGGACGCGCGAGGGCCACCGCGAGATGCCCGACCCTGAGGCCGTCGGTCTCGGCCCAGCTGCCGGGCTGGAGCGACGGCGCGCTCGATCTGAGAAGGGCGAGATCGATCGCCGGGTCGCGGCCGATGAGCTCGGCGGGGGCCGTCGTCCCGTCCGCGAGGCCGAGCGTGATCGAGCCTTCGTGATCGATCGCGTGATCGGCGGTGACGAGGACGCCTTGGGCCCAGACGGTTCCGGAGAGGGGGGCGCCGCCGCGCCCTTCGACGCGGACGATGGCGGTGCCGCACGAGTCGACGACGGCGGCGATGGAATCGGAAAGCTCCTGGTGGGACGCGGGCATGGGGTGATCTCCTTTCGGCCCCGAATCTACGCGCCGGCCCGGGCCCCCCACAACGGCCGAAGGGCGTGATTCGGGCCTGTCCCTACGGACAGCTCCCGACGCGGAGCTCCCGACGCGGCCCATCGTCAGATCGAGACGAGGCCGAGGCGGGCGGCCCTCACCACCGCCTCGGTGCGGGTGCGCGCGCCGAGCTTGCCGAGGATCGCGCTCACGTGGAACTTCGCCGTCCGCTCGCTGATGAAGAGGCGCTCGCCGATCTCGCGGCTCGGCAGGCCGAGCGCGAGGAGCTGAAGGACCTCGATCTCGCGGCGCGTGAGGCGGCTCCCCTCGGCGTGCGGCGTCCCCACGGGGCGCAACAGCGCGGCGGCGAGGGGCTCGTCGATGACGACCAGGCCGCGCGCGATCGAGCGAAGGGCCGCGGCGAGACGCGGGGCCGGCGCGTCCCTGAGGATCACGCCGCGGGCGCCGGATGCCAGCGCCTCGAGGGCGCCGGCGTCGCCCGCGACGGAGCCGAGGATCGGGAGATCCGGCGCCGCGTCGGGGGAGAGCGGCGTCGCGCTGACGGCGTCCGATCCGAGATCCCAGAGAACGACGTCCGGAGTGTGGGTGGCGATCGTCACCCCCCGCTCGCCGTGGAGCCGGGCGGCGAGGGCCTCGCGCGCGAGAGGGTCGTCGGCGAGAATCAGGACCCTCAGGGGGAAGAGTGGGGGCTCGGGCATGGGCCGCGCCCAGTAGGACCCGCGCCCGGGCGTGGCAAGGCTCAGCTCGCGGCGTCAATCTCGGTGAAGGTCTCGAGCTGGGCGAAGCCCGTGTCCCGGGGGATCGGGCGGGCGGTCCACCGCAGCCGCTTGGCGCGGGGGGAGCGCATCTCGAAGGTCTCGCGCCCCGAGTAGGGGCCGGCGGGATCGACGCGCACGCGCCGCAGGAAGTCGTCGGGGACGTCGAAGAAGGGGGCGAGCCTGCTCATGAAGGCGTCGCGGGTGGCGCCGGGCTCGAGCGCGAGCGGCCGCTCGAAGAGATCGTCGAAGGCCGGGCTCGCGTAGAGGACCGCCCCTCCCGCACCGACGAGGAGGACCGCGCTGTCGATGTAGCCGAGGACCGTCTTCACGTCGTCGGGGGTGTGGGAGATCGTGCGCCGCCACGCCTTCGATCGCATCTCGAGCTCGCCGGCGACGCGGCGCGCGAGGAGGGCGAGGACCTCCACCTCCGACGCGCTGATCGCGAGAGGCTTCGAGTCGACGATGCAGAGCGTGCCGAGGACGTCCCCGCCCGGCGTGACGAGCGGTGCGCCGGCGTAGCTCCCGATGACGCCCGCCTTCACGAGGGGGTTCGACGAGAAGTACGGGTGCGAGGCCGCGTCGGGGACGACGAGGGGCTCCTTCCCCTGGACGACGTGGCGGCAGAAGGCCCACTCCTTCGGCGTGCCCCGCGCGGCGAGGGCCTCCCCCTCGAGGCCGAAGTAGGCCTTGAACCACTGGCGGTCGTCGAGGATCAGCGAGACGAGCGCGACCGGCACGTGGAAGGCCTCGGCCGTCTTGCGCGCGAGCCCCTGGAGCGCCTCGTCGGGGGGGAGATCGTCCACGATCTGCATCGAGTCGAGGTGGGCGAGCCGCGTCGACTCGATGGCGGCCATCGCCTTCTGGATCTCCTCGGCCGGTATCTCCGCCGTCGTCTGGCCGGAGAGAACCGCCCCGAGCGTCGCGCCCACCAGGTCGTCGCTGAGCGAATGGGGGAGGATCGCCTGGATCGCGAGATGGGACTTGAGCGTCTCGGCGGCGGTGCGCAGCTCGCGGAAGGCGGAGACGACGACGGCGGGGGGCTGATTCCGGGGCGAGAGCTTCTTCGCCTCGCGCAGGACCGCGAAGCCGTCGGCGCCGGGGAGGGAGAGATCGGTGACGATGATCGCGGGGACGCCGCGTGTCTTCAGGGCGTCTATCGCCTCGAGGCCGTCACGGGCGAGGACGGGATCGAGGCCGCGCGCCCGCACGATGCCCGCGTAGCGGGCCGCGCGCCCGGGGTCGAAGTCGGCGATGAGAGCGTAGCTGGGCATGAAGGTGCCCCGATTCTCACGCGCCGGCGCGCGGAAAAGCAAGCGGTCAGTGCGGGCTGCACGGTGCCGCGGCGAAGCTGCGCGTCGCGGGGGGCTGCTTCTGGCCGAGGTCGCTCTCGAGCGCGCCGTTGTCGGCGGCGACGAGGTAGTACGCGCTCCCGGCCGGCGCGTTGAAGGTCGCGCCGTTCGACGGCTCGAAGCACGAGTCGGCGCCGTTCAATCCCGTCGCCGAGAAGATCGCGTGGTTCGTGAACGGCCTGGTGAGAGATCCCTGGTAGATGTTGTACCGCAGCGCGCAGGCGTTCGCCTGCCACCCGAGGATCACGTGCACGCCGTCGTAGGCGATCGTCACCGGGGTCGTCCCGGCGAGGCCGTCGCCGACCTGGGAGGGCGGCGTCGCGAGGTCGGTCGCGCCGGCCCCGGTCGTCGCGGCGCTCGAGGCGCAGCCGTTCGTGTAGCGGACAGTGTACGTGTACGCGGTGCCGACGGCGGCGCTGGTGTCGGTGCACGCCGTCGTGCCGTAGGGGATCGCGCCGCCGCACCCGCCCGAGGCGACCGGCGTCCCGCTCCGGAGGACGGTGTACGTGCGCGCGCCGACCGCCCCGTCGTTC
>JACPZX010000052.1 GCA_016195325.1 Acidobacteriota bacterium | reverse complement strand
CGGAAGTACTTCGAGGTCAAGATCGCCTCGGCCCTCACGGACACCGGCGTGAAGATCTCCCTCGTCGCCGAGATCGACGGGGCGGTGGCCGGGTTCCTGATGGGAAGCGTCTTCTACGGCGAGTTCGGCCTTCCCGAGCCGGCGGCGACGATCGACACCATCGGCGTCCACCCCGGCTTCCGCGGGCGGCGCGTCGGCCGCGCGCTGATGCGCCAGCTCGCCATGAACCTCCGCGCCCTCGGCATCGAGTCGATCGAGACGCTCGTCCGGTGGGACGACTGGGACCTGCTCAGGTTCCTCGCCGCCGACGGCTTCGAGCCGGCCCCCCGCCTCTGCCTGCGCAAGCGGCTTTGAGGGGGGACGCCGGGCGCGCTAGACTCTCCGTTTCCCGTCAACCCGGCAGGAGACCCCGATGATCATCAGCCAGGCCGCCCGCTCGTGGGTGGATCAGGTCCAGAGCCTCTGCCGCCCCGACGACGTGGTGTGGTGCGACGGCTCCGCCGCCGAGAAGGAGAGGCTCACAAAGGCGGCCGTCCTCAGGGGCGAGCTGACCCCCCTCGACCAGGCGAAGCTTCCCGGCTGCTACCTCCACCGGAGCGCTCCCAACGACGTCGCCCGGACCGAGCACCTCACCTTCATCTGCACGAAAGCGAAGGACGACGCCGGCCCGAACAACAACTGGATGGAGCCGTCCGAGGCGAGAGAGAAGCTCTCGGCGATCTACCGCGGCGCGATGAAGGGCAGGACGATGTACGTCGTCCCCTTCATCATGGGGCCGAAGGGATCCCGATTCTCGAAGGTCGGCGTCGAGATCACCGACAGCATCTACGTCGCGCTGAACATGGGGATCATGACCCAGATGGGAGGCGCCGCGTGGGAGCAGCTCGGCGACTCGAACGACTTCACCCGCTGCCTCCACTCGCTCGGCGATCTCAGCCCCGATCGCCGCTACATCTGCCACTTCCCGGAAGAGAACGAGATCTGGAGCGTCGGCTCCGGCTACGGCGGCAACGCCCTGCTCGGGAAGAAATGCCTCGCGCTGCGCCTGGCCAGCTACCTCGGGCGGACGGAGGGATGGCTCGCCGAGCACATGCTGATCCTGGGGCTGAGGTCTCCCGAAGGGGTGACGCGCTACGTCGCCGGCGCCTTCCCGAGCGCCTGCGGCAAGACGAACCTGGCCATGCTCGTCCCGCCGGCCTCGATGAAGGGGTGGACGGCCTGGACGGTGGGAGACGACATCGCGTGGATGCGCATCGGGAAGGACGGGCGATTGTGGGCCGTGAACCCCGAGGCGGGATTCTTCGGCGTCGTGCCGGGGACGAGTACGAAGACGAACGCCAACGCGATGGCGACCATCAATCGGAACACGATCTACACGAACGTCGCGCTGAAGCCCGACGGGACCGTCTGGTGGGAGGGGCATGACGACCAGCCTGTCGCCGGCATGCTCGACTGGCAGGGGCGCGCGTGGGATCCGGCTTCGCGAGAGAAGGCGGCGCACCCGAACAGCCGCTTCACCGCGCCCGCCTCGCAGTGCCCGTCGTTCTCCCCCGAGTGGCACAACCCCGAGGGGGTCCCCATCAGCGCCATCCTCTTCGGCGCGCGGCGGCAGCGGGTCGTCCCCCTCGTCTACGAGGCGCGCGACTGGCAGCACGGGACCTTCCTCGGCGCGACGCTCTCGTCGGAGACGACGGCCGCCGCTACGGGCAAGGTCGGCGTGCTGCGGCGCGATCCGATGGCGATGCTCCCCTTCTGCGGCTACAACATGGCCGACTACTGGGGGCACTGGCTCTCGATGGGAAAGCGGATGACCAGCCCTCCGAAGATCTTCCGCGTGAACTGGTTCAGGACGGGAGACGACGGAAAGTTCCTCTGGCCCGGCTTCGGTGAGAACCTCCGGGTGCTCCGCTGGATCCTCGATCGCTGCGAGGGACGCGGCGCCTCGCGCGAGACGCCGCTCGGCCACGTGCCGACGCCGGCGGCGATCGATCGTACCGGCCTCGACCTGAGCGACGCCGCCCTCGACAAGCTCCTGCGCGTGGACGCCGCCGAGTGGCACGAGGCGATCCAGACCCAGGAGGACTTCTTCGCGAAGTTCGGCGACCGCCTCCCCGCGGGGATCCGCGAGGAGCACGAGGGGCTGGCGCGGAGGATCAGCGGGCGGTAGCCCGGAGCACCGGGAGGGGCCGCCGTCCAGGCGGCTCCTCTCCTTTCGCCCTCACCGTCCCGGAGAGGGCGGGCCAGACGTTCCACGCGAAGAGAATCATCCCCGCCAGGATCAGCCAGAAGACGATCTCGCGGAGCCGGGGCGAGCGCAGCGGCGCTCCCGAGAAGACCGGCAGGATCCTCGAGCCCATCCCCACCATCATCGTCGTGACGAAGCCGGATGCCCTCTCCCGCGCGGTGCCGGTGTGATCCCCGTCATTCGCGCAGCGCGAGATCCCGCTACGCAGTTCCCACCACGTCCGCGGACCTTTGCGCTCATAGCGGCCATGCAGTCCGCTTCATAAACCGTATCCCATTGCAGCATGGAGCCTTCCGCGCGCGCCGCGGATTCGCGCAGCGGGTGCGCGCTGGCCTCCTTCTTGCGAGCCACACCCCTCACGGAACAAGGGAATTCAGGAGGGAATCTCTTGCATCGCCACCGCGCTCTCAGAGGCCTCGCGTGCATCCTGGCGGCGCTCCTCACATCCTCTCTCCTCTCGACCACCGCCGCGGACAAGGCCCCCGAAAGCGCCGGCGTCGTCCTCACGGACGTGACGGCCGTGTCGGGGATCGACTTCACCCAGTCCTTCGGTGACGGAAAGTTCAGCAACCTCATCGAGGCGGTCGGCTCCGGCGTGGCCTGGCTCGACTTCGACCAGGACGGCTTCATGGATCTCTACCTCGCGACGGCGCGGTACCGCCCCGGGGTCAGCGAGGGGGAACCCCCGAAGGGGGTGCCGCGGAACCGGCTCTACCGGAATCGCGGGAACGGAACGTTCGAGGACGTCACCGCGAAGGCCGGCGTCTCCTGCGAGACGTGCTTCGCGATGGCGGTCTCGGTGGCCGACTACGACAACGACGGCTGGCCCGACATCTACGTCGCGAACGACGGCCCGAACGTCCTCTTCCATAACCTCGGTAACGGGACCTTCCGCGATGAGACGAGCCGCGCGGGGGTCGGGAACCCCGGCGCCTCGACGGCCGGCGTCTGGCTCGACCTCGATCGCGACGGGCTCCTCGACCTGTACGTCGCGAACTACATCGAGCTCGACGTGGCCTACAAGCGTTACTACGCCCCCGACGGCTTCCCCGGGCCGCTCGCGTACGAGCCCCAGCCCGACGCCCTCTACCGCAACCTCGGCGGCGGCCGATTCGAGGACGTCACCGCGAAGATGGGGGTGACGAAGCGCGGCCGCGCCATGAGCGCGACGGCGGCCGACTACGACGGCGACGGATGGGACGACATCTACGTCACGAACGACGCGACCGAGAACTTCCTCTGGAGGAACCGGGAGGGACGGGGGTTCGAGGAGGTCGCCGCGATGGCGGGGGTCGCGTTCAACGGCATGGCCGACCAGACGGCGAGCATGTCGGTCGACTTCGGCGATTACGACGGCGACGGCCGCCCGGACATCTACGTCTCGGACAACGCGTACGGCTCGCTCTTCCACAACGACGGCGGGCAGTTCACCGACGCGGCGGCGCCGAGCGGCCTCGCGCGCGCGAGCGCGCAGTTCGTCGGGTGGGGGGCCTTCTTCTTCGACGCCGACAACGACGGCGACCTGGATCTCTTCAAGGTGAACGCCGACCTGTCCCGCCTCTTCGGCCAGGAGCCGCAGCTCTTCGAGAACGCGGGAGGGATCTTCCGCGACGTCTCGATGAGCGCGGGGCCTTTCTTCCGAAAGCCGCTGATGGGGCGCGCCGCCGCCTTCGCCGACTTCGACAACGACGGCGATCCGGACATCGTCCTCAACAACCTGAGCGCCCCGGCGATTCTCCTGCGCAACGACGGCGGCAACCGCGGGCACGCCGTCACGCTCCTCCTGCGCGGCACCGCGAGCAACCGCGACGGGATCGGCGCCAAGGTCTCGGTGACGTCCGGCGGGAAAACGCGGACGGCGGAGCGGCGGTCGTCGGGCGGATACCTCTCGCAGAACGATCCGAGGCTCGCGTTCGGCATCGGGTCCGCGACCTCCGCCGCCAGGGTCGAGATCGCCTGGCCCTCGGGAAGGCACCAGACGCTGACCGCCGTCCCCGCCGGCAAGGTCGTGGTCGTCGAGGAGCCTCCGAGGTGAGACGCCGCATGGCCTGGATCGCAGCGGTCGTGGCCGCGCTCGCGGGCGGCGCGTGGTTCTTGCCGTCGGGATCGACCGCCGCGCGCGGGAACGGCGCCCCTTCGGATGCGATCGATCTCCCCGGCGGACGGATCCTTTACAGCGCGCCTCCTTCTCACGGCGGGACGAGCCGGCGGGGGCGCTCTCTCTTCTCCGCCGCGGCCGACGGATCGGATGTGCGGCGCGTGACGTTCGGGCTGGGCGACGAGGATAGGGCGCCCGTGCTTCTCACCGACGGGCGCGTGCTCTTCGAGCGTCGGCCGGCCGGTGGGGCCGCCGACCTTCCCGCGGCGCGGATGACCATCCACCCCGACGGCACGGGCCTCGCGGCGGCCATGGATCGGGGGGCGGGATCCGCGGGCACTTCGCCTCCCGTTCTCACCAGCGTCGTGAAGGACGAGGCGCGCACCGGCACCTTCCTCTGCCTCGATGTCCGCACGTCGGAGGTCCCCGCCGTCGCCGCTCTTCCGCCGGGCGGCGCCCTTCGCGTGCGGTTCACCCGCTCGGACGGCGCGGGTGACCTCGGCGAGGCGACCGTGCACGAGGACGGATCGTTCTTCGTCGAGGTTCCCGCCGACACGCCGCTGAGGCTCACGCTCCTCGCCGCCGACGGGCGGGCGATCGCCTCCCACGTCACCGACATCTGGGTCCGGCCGAACGAGAACCGCGCCTGCATCGGGTGCCACGAGGCGCCGGATCTCGTCCCCGAGAACCGGCGCCCTCAGGCGGTCCTTCCTCCCGCGGCCGCGCTCCTCGGAGGCCCCCATGACTGACGGGCTCCGTCCGAGAAGGCCGTGGCTTTTCGCGGCCCTCGTTCTCGGCTCGGGGATCTTCGGCGCGCGGCACTGGGCCGTCGCGCACGTCGCGCACTACACCGGTGACGCCGTCTCGACGACGCAGTGCGCGAGGTGTCACTTCGACGCGCGCGGCGGGACGCTCACGGACAGGCTGATCGCCCCGCGCTACAAGACGCCGGTCGATCTCGCCATCTGCGCCGACGGCCGGCGCCTCTACGCGACCGCCCGGGACTCCGGCTCCCTCCTCGCGGTCGATGTCGCCGCCTCGAAGGTCGTCGCCGAGATCCCTGTCGGGAGGCGGCCGCTCGGCCTCGCCCTGGACGCGGCGTGCCGGACGGCGTACGTCGCCAACCAGGACGACGACACCATCGCCGTGATCGATCTCGCGGCGGGCGCCGTCTCGGCCACCCTCCCCGCGGGGGCGGGCCCCGCGGGGCTCGCCCTCGACGCCCGGTCGAACCGCCTCTTCGTGGCGAACTCCCTCGGCGACGACGTGAGCGCCGTCGACCTCGCCTCCGGAAGGGAGACGGCGCGCCTGGCGGCGGGGCGCAACCCCGTGGCCGTCTCCGCCGCTCCCGGCGGCGGGCTGGTCCTCGTGGCCAACCAGCTCGCGCGCCCGTCGCGCCCCGACGATCCTCCCGTCGCCGAGATGACCGCGATTTCGACGCGCGACGCGCGCGTCGACTCGCGAATCGCGCTTCCCGGAGCGGACCTCCTCGGCGGCATCGCCTTCGTCCCGGGGGGCGGCGCGCTCGTCACGCTCGTCCGGCCGAAGAATCTCGTCCCCGCGGTGCAGGTCGAGCGCGGCTGGATGATGACCAACGGCTTCGCCCTCCTCGATCCCGTTCGCGCGCGCGCCGTGCAGCTCCCCCTCGACGACCCCGACGCGTACTACGCCGACCCGGCCGACGTGGCCGTCACCCCGGACGGCCGCTTCGCCTTCGTCAGCCACGGCGGCGCCGACGTCGTCAGCCGGATCGACCTCGCCGCGGTGCGCGAGCTGGTCGACGGCAGCACCGCCGCCGAGCTCGCCTCGTACGCGAACCGCCTCGGCGTCAGCCGGCGCTACGTCACCGCCCGGATCCCCACGGGATCGAACCCCGGCCGCCTCGCGATCTCCCCCGACGGGCGGCGCCTCTACGTGGCGGAGCGCCTCGACGATCGCATCGGGATCTTCGACGTCGCGCGCGCCGAGCGCGTCGGGACGATCGATCTCGGGGGGCCGCGGCACGAGACGATCGCCCGGCGCGGCGAGAAGATCTTCGCGAGCGCCCGGGCGACCCTCCAGCACCAGTTCTCGTGCCGGAGCTGTCACCCCGACGGGCACATGGATCAGCTCCAGTACGACTTCGAGCCGGACGGGATCGGCCGGAACATGGTCGACAACCGCACGATGCTCGGCATCGCCGACACCGGCCCGTACAAGTGGAACGGGAAGAACACCAGCATCTACATGCAGTGCGGCATCCGCTTCGCCCGGTTCCTGACGCGCTCGGCCCCCTTCCCCTTCGACGATCTCAACGCGCTCGTCGCCTACCTCCGCTCGATCCAGCCGCCCCGGAACCGGCTGCGCGCCGCGGACGGGAGGCTCACCTTCTCCCAGGAGCGCGGCCGGGAGATCTTCCGGCGCGCGCGGACCCGCGACGGGGCGCTGATCGCGGAGAGGAACCGGTGCCTCACCTGCCATCTCCCCCCCCTCTACACGAACCACAAGATCGAGGACGTCGGGAGCGCGGGGGCGTACGACAGCGCCCGGGGCTTCGACACGCCGCAGCTCATCGACCTCTGGATGACGGCCCCGTACCTCCACGACGGAAGGGCTCAGAGCCTCGAGGAGATCTGGACCGTGTACAACCCCGACGACACGCACGGATACACGAGCGACCTCGGGAAGAGCGGGCTGAACGACCTCATCGATTACCTGAGGACGCTGTAGGGGGTGCCATGGAGACGAGAGCCAGGGTCGCGGCGGGGGTCTTTGCGTTGCTGTCGCTTTCGGCGGGCACGGCGGGAGCTTCCGTCCTCGACCTCGCGCTCCACGGCCGGTGGGAGACCTTCACGAAGGCCGACGGCCTTCCCGCCGACGAGGTCTTCGCGATCCGGATCGACGGCGAGAGGGTCTGGGCCGGGACGCGCGAGGGCCTCGCCCTCTACGAGCGCGGCCGGTGGACCCGCTTCGGCACCGCGGATGGCCTGCCGAACGCCGTCGTCCTCGCCGTCGACGTGAGCCCGCGAACGGGCGACGTCTGGATCGCGACCATGGGCGGCCTCGCCCGCTGGTCCGGAGGAAGGATCGACGCCTTCACGCAGCTCAACAGCGGGCTCTCGAACGACTTCGTCCACAGCGTGAGGTGCGATCCGGAGGAGGACGTGATCTGGGCCGCCACCGCCATGGGGCTCAGCCGATTCGATCTCCGCACGAGAGAGTGGATCAACTTCGATCAGACGAACACGCCGATGCACGAGCCGTGGATCTACGCCGTCGGCATCGGCGACGGGAAGGTTTTTGTGGGCGCGTGGGGAGGGGGCGTGCTGGAGTACACGAAGGCGACGCGCACCTGGCGCGAGTACCGCGATCCCGACGGCTCCTTCGAGATCGATCTCTTCCCCGACGACGGCCCGGTCAATGACGTGACGTCGGGGGTGGACTACGGCGACGGCGTCCTCTGGCAGTCCGCGTACACGGGGCTCGCGCGCTACGACGGCCGGCGATGGCGCTCCTACTTCCAGGAGGACAGCGGCCTCGCGGGGAACTTCGTGAACTTCGTGCGATCCCAGGGGGCATTCGCCTGGCTCGCCACCGACCAGGGGCTCAGCCTCACCGATGGCGACGACTTCGTCACCTATCGCCGCCTCGACGACGGCCGGGGGGAGATCACCCTCTTCCGCGGTGGGAAGGCCGCGGGACGGCGCACGACGCCGACGGCGATCGCGCACAACGATGTCCTCGGCGTGGACGCGCGCGACGACGAGGTCTGGGTCGCCACGGGGCGGGGGGTGAGCCACGGCGTCCGCTCCGAACCGTCGCCGGCGCACGCGGCCGCGGGGGAGGCCGCCGCGCGCGGGGCGCGGCTCGCCGGCGCCCCCGCGGAACGGTTCGCCTACGCCGCGACGCCGCCGTCCCTCCAGCCGTACGCGGGGATGCTCCCGTACAAGGACATGTTCACCGAGCGGCCGGCGTACCGGGGGGCGGGCCGCGAGGAACCCCCTCCCGCGGATCTCACCGAGATTCGCATCGGCTTCATCGGCCCGCTGGACGTCGAGGACGGTCCCGTCGTCCCGCCGGGATTCAAGCCGGCGGCGCGCGGCGGGCTCAAGACGGTCTGGGGGCGGCGCATGCTCCACGCCGCGACGCTGGCCGTCGACGAGGCGAACGCGCAGGGAGGCTACCTCAGGCTCCCCTTCCGGATCGTGCCGCGCACCGATCTCGTGCTCTGGGGGCAGACGAGCAACGAGCTGGTCCGCTTCGCCTTCGAGGATCGCGTCTGGGCCGTCCTCTCGGGGATCGACAGCAACCACAACCACGTCCTCTCCCGCGCGTCGCTGAAGGTCGAGATCCCCGTCCTCTCGGCGGGGTCGACCGATCCGACGCTCGTCGAGCACAGCATCCCCTGGCTCGCCCGCTGCCTCCCGGACGATCGGCAGCTCGGCTATGCGCTCCTCCACGAGATCTTCGTCGTGCGGGGGCTCCGCCGCGCGGCGGTCCTCAGGGCCTCCGATCGCGACGGCCGCACGGGGGTCCTCGAGTTCAACGAGGGGGCGAAGCGGCTCGGTCACCCCATCGTTCTCGAGCAGAGGTTCGACAGCGGAGAGACCGACTTCCGCGATCGGATCGCGAAGATCGCCGGGATCGAGCCCGACGCGATCGTGCTGTGGGGAAACCCCGAGGAGACGGGGCGCGCGGTGAGGCAGATCCGCGAGGCGGGGCTGACGGTGCCTCTCTTCGGCTTCGACCGGATGACCGAGGAGCCTTTCCTGAAGCTGGCCGGAGCCGCCGCCGAGGGGATCGTGCTGGCGGCGACGATGAACCCCGACAGCGTCGAGCCCCGGTGGACATCCTTCCGCGACCGGTACCACGCCCGATTCGGCGAGGAGCCGGACGCCTTCGCGGCCCACGCCTACGACGGGATGAACCTGCTGATCGGGGCGATCCGGAAAGCCGGGCTGAACCGCGCGCTGATCCGCGACGCCCTCTTCGATCTCGAGGAATACGACGGGGTGGCCGGGAAGATCCTGTTCGACTCCGTGATGACCGACGGGGCGAGGCCGTGGCTCGCCGTGGTGGAGAAGGGCTCGCTCCGCTACAGGCAGGCCGCAGGGTGGCCCGCGCCGGCGCCGCACGCGCCCGCGGGAGGGAGGCGGCCATGACACCCCTTCCCCTGACGGGGCGGGATCCCGCGACCGACGAGATCGTCGTCCGCGTGGGGGGCGAGGAGATCGGCGGGACCCGCCTCGCGATCATCGCCGGCCCCTGCTCGGTCGAGAACGAAGAGCAGCTCCTGACGACCGCTCGCGCGGTGAAGGCCGCGGGGGCGCGGTTCCTCCGGGGGGGCGCCTTCAAGCCGCGGACGTCGCCGTACGCCTTCCAGGGGCTCAAGGACGAGGGGCTCCGCCTCCTCTCCGTCGCGCGCCGCGAGACGGGGCTGAAGATCGTCACGGAGATCCTCGACCCGAGGCACCTCGAGCGGGTGGAGGCGTGCGCCGACGTTCTCCAGGTCGGATCGAGGAACATGCACAACTTCTCGCTCCTCGACGAGGTCGGCCGCTCGCGCAAGCCCGTCCTCCTGAAGCGCGGGATGTCGGCGACGATCGAGGAGCTCCTTCTCGCGGCCGAGAGGATCGCCCTGGCCGGCAACGAGCGGATCATTCTCTGCGAGCGCGGCATCCGCACCTTCGAGACGGCAACGCGAAACACCCTCGACCTCAACGCGGTTCCGTTCCTGAAGCGGACCTCCCGCCTCCCGGTCGTCGTCGATCCCAGCCACGGCACGGGCCTGTGGTGGATGGTCCCTCACCTGTCCCGGGCCGCCGTCGCGGCCGGGTGTGACGGGCTGATCGTCGAGGTGCACCCGGAGCCGTAGAGGGCGTTGAGCGACGGACCGCAGTCGCTGACCCCGTCGACCTTCGAGACGATGATGGCGCAGGTGCGCGCCATCGCGGCGGCGATGGGGAGAACGGTGTGAGGGGAATCCTCGTCCCGTCGCTCGCCGCCGCGCTCGCGCTCTCGGGGACGGCGCGCGCCGCGGACGATCTGCGGATCGGCCTCTTCGCCCCCTCGGTGGCGGCGGAGCGGAGCGCGGGCGGGGAGGTGCGGCGCGGGTCGGAGATCGCGATCGCCTCCGCCAACCGCGGGGGGGGCGTCGCCGGAAGATCGCTGGCCCTCGTGTCGGCGGACTCCGATCTCCCGTGGGGGAAAGCGGCCCCCGCGCTGGTCCGGCTGATCTACGACGAGCACGCCGTCGCCGTCATCGGCGCCCTCGACGCGCGGACGGCCCATCTCGCCGAGCAGATCGTCACGCGATCGAGGGGCGAGTCCCTCTTCGTGACCACGTGGGCGAGCGAGACGGCCCTCACCCGCCTCCGCATCCCGTGGTTCTTCAGCGTCGTCCCGGACGATCGGCGACAGGCGGCGGCGCTCGCCCGGGAGATCTTCACGAACAGGAGAATTCCCCGCGCCGCCGCATGGGTGGAGGATTCCCCCGACGCCCGGTCGGCGCTCTCCGCCTTCCTCGGCGCCGCACCGCCGGCCGCCGTCGCCGTCTTCGGCCCGTCGCGTCCCGCGCCCTTCGAGGAGATGCGATCGTCCCTCCTGCGAGGAGATCCCGGCGCCCTCGTCCTCTTTGCGTCGCCGCGCGAGGCGGCGCGCGTCGCCGCCGCTCTGCGAGCAAGCGGGATCGCGGCCCCTGTCTTCGGAACCCTCGCGCTCGCGACCCCCGAGTTCCTGGCATCTCCGGACGGATCGGCGGAGGGGATCGTTCTCGTCGCGCCCCGAGCGTCGGACCCCTCGATCGACGCGGCATTCCGCGCCGCGTACCGCGCCCGCCACGGCGCGGAGCCGACCCCTCTCGCCGCGTACGGGCACGACGCCGTCCTCGCCATCGTGGCGGCCCTGCGTCGAGGCGCGCCGGGATCGGCCGCCTCGCTCGCCTCGGCCCTCGCCGCGGTGCGCCTCGAGGGGGCCACCGGCTTCATTCAATTCGACCCCCGGCGCGGCCGCGACCTCGAGCCGGCGCTCGCGATCGTCCGATCGGGAGCGCTCGTCCCCCTCGCGGCCGAAGGAGCGAGCCGATGATCTCCGCACCCTCGGGCTTTGGGATCGCGGCCGCCGATCGCGGGCGCGGAGGCGGCGCGGCCACGACCATCACGGTCTCGCGGATCGAGACGCGCACGTCGACCGAAATCCACCTCGGCGCCGCGCCCACGGCAGCGGAGGGCGACTTCGCCTTCCAGGCATCATCCATCTACGCGGAGCTCTTCAGAGAGCTCCGCTCTTGGGGGGCCTCCCCGCGCGACATCGTCTCGGAAAAGGTCTTCTTCAGCGACATCGAGGGGCAGATCGAGGACTTCCGCCGCATTCGCGGCGGATTCGATCCCCACGACGCGCCGGCCCTGACCCTCGTGGAGCAGCCTCCCGCGGTGCCGGGTAGGCTCTGCGAGGTCCAGTCGACGGTGATCCTCCCGGCGCACGGCGCGGAAGTCTCCGCGACGCCGGTCACCGGCCTCCCGGAGGGGGCCTCCGGCAAGGTCCTTCTGACAGGGGACGGCGTCCGCCATCTGTACCTCTCGAACATCACGGGGGCTCCGGGCCCCAGCGCCGGATTCGCCGCGGAGGCGACGGAGTGCTTCGATCGCGCCGACGCCGCCCTCGTCCGGGAGGGGCTCACGTTCAAGGACGTCGTGAGGACGTGGATCTACGTCACGAACCTCGAGCGGGACTATGCCGCGCTCAACCGGGCGCGCCGAGAGTTCTTCCACACGCGCGGCGTGCGGACGCCCCCCGCGAGCACGGGGATCCAGGGGTCGATCGCCCCGGGCGGCCGCGGCTGCGGCCTCGATCTCCACGCGGTGGCGCGGAGCCCCCGCGTGCGCCGAAGCGTCCTCCACGCGCCGTCGATGAACGAGGCCCCGTCCTACGGCGCGGACTTCTCGCGCGGGATGAGGATCGATCTTCCGGATCACACGGTGATCCACCTCTCCGGCACCGCCAGCATCGACACCGGCGGGCAGGTCGTGGCTCCCGGCGAGATCGAGGGGCAGGTGGATCGGATGCTTCATAACGTCGAGCATCTCCTCCGCGGCCAGGGGGCGGTGTACGGAGATGTCGTCTCCGCCGTCACCTACCTCAAGCGCGCCGAGTTTCTCGAGCCCTTCCAGCGCGTCGCCGCCCGGCGCGGCTTCCCGCCGCACGTGCCGAACACGTTGTGCGTGGCCGACGTCTGCCGCCCCGAGTGGCTCTGCGAGATCGAGGCCGTCGCCATCATCTAGAATGCCCGCCATGGCCGACGCGACCCCGATGCGCGAGGAGGAGGCGCTCCGCGTGACGCCGCCCTTCAGCGCCCTCCCTCCGGAGGACCGGCGGCGGCTCGCCGCGTTCGTGCGCGTGCGCAACTACGGCAAGGGGGACCCCGTCTTCCGCGAAGGGGATCCCTCCGAGCGCTTCCACACGATCGTCGGCGGCCGCGTGAAGATCGTGAAGTTCGCCCCGCAGGGGAAGGAGCTGATCCTCGAGATCTTCGGCGCCGGGGATCCCTTCGGCGCCGTCGCGGCGTACGAGGGGCGCCCCTTCCCCGCGAGCGCGATCGCCATGGAGCCCACGGTGGTCCTGAGCCTCTCGCGTCGTGACTTTTTCTCGGTGATCGCGAACCACCCGGAGATCACGCGCGGCCTCCTCCTCGGGCTGACGCGCCGCCTCGTCGAGCTGACGCAGAAGCTCGCGCAGATCTCCTCCGGCGGGGTGGAGTTCCGGATCGCCTCCATGTTCCTGAAGCTCGCCGACCGGATGGGTGTGAAGGAAGGGGGGAAGACGGTCGTCCCGCTCGCCCTCTCGCGCCAGGACATCGCCGACATGGTCGGCACCACGATCGAGACGGCGATCCGGATCATGAGCCGCTGGAACAAGGATGGTCCCGTGAGGACCGAGCGCGCCTCCTTCGTCATCGAGGACCGGGCCGCCCTCGAGAAACTCGCCTCCGACTCCTGATTCACCCCTCCCACGGCCCGATGTTTGCAGGCACGCCAGGGAGACCCTTCCGCTCATGACCTGAGTCATACCGGGGCGGGAGGCGTCGCCGTAGCTTGGCCCGAACGCACGCGGCGACCATGGAGGAGGGACGAGCATGATGACGGCGACGACGACCGGAGGCGCAACGGTGATGGGATACCTCTCGGCCGACCATCGGCGGCTCGACGGCGTGATGGAGGAGTGCCGAAGCCTGAGCGCGGCCGGCGACATGAAGGGCGCGGCCATTCGCTTCGTCGAGTTCCGTGCCGGCCTCCTCCGGCACATCGGCATCGAGGAGGAGCTGCTCTTCCCCGAGTTCGAGGCGGCGACCGGGCTCTCGGAGGGAGGGCCCACGGGGGTCATGCGCCACGAGCACCTCGAGATCCGGCGCCTCATGGAGCTGATCGACGAGCTGTTCCGGGGCCCGTCCCCCTCCCCCACCGAGTTCGAGTCGCTCCGATCGGCCGTCGTGAGCCTGCTGCACGAGCACAACCTCAAGGAGGAGCGGATCCTCTACCCCATGACGGACCGGATGGTCCCCCCCTCCCAGCGCGACGCCCTCGTGAAGAAGATGGTCGAGACCTGATGGACCAGGACGTCCGCACCAACCCGGCCCTGCTGAAGCTGGATCTCTACTGCAAGGGGATGATCCTCGACGACTCGTGCTTCATCGCCGAGGACGGCGGGCGCGCGATCATGCGCACCCGCGCCGGGCTCGGGAGCGGCCTGGAGCTGGTGCTGCCGGGCGGACTGTGGACCAACGTTCCGGTCGCCGAGGACTTCGCGGCGACCTCCCCCTACGTGCTGCGGCGCAAGGACGGCGCCTACACGATCTTCCGGGGGAAGGAAACGATCGCGAGCGTGCGGCTCTCCCCGCGCCCCGCGTGGTACGACCGGAAGACATCCTCCGGCAAGCCCATGACGCGGGTCGGCTCGCTCCAGGGGACGTACCTCGGCGTCTACCCCGCGAAGGTCTGCGAGTACTGGCTGTCGCGCCCCGAAGCCGACAACTGCAAGTTCTGCTCGGTCGGGCTGAACCTCGGCGTGGACGACGCGGACACCAAGTCGGTGGACGAGGTCCTCGAAGTGGTCCACGCCGCGCGGCGCGAGTCGGGGATCACGTACGTCGACTTCAACACCGGTCATTACGAAGGGGAGACCTATCTCGACATCCTCTCCCCCTACATCGAGAGGGTGAAGCGGGAGACGGGGCTCCTCATCGGGGTGCAGACGCCGCCGCACGGAGATCTCACCCGCTACGATCGGCTGAAGGAGATCGGCGTGAACAGGGTCTCCTTCTGCTTCGAGATCTTCGATCCCCGGCGGTTCATCGAGGTCTGCCCCGGCAAGCACCGCCAGTACGGCCTTCCCCGCTACCTCGAGGCCGTCGAGTACTGCGCGAGGCTCGGCCGCCGCGGAGCGCTGGAGCCGTGGGTCAGCAACGGCGAGATCATCGCCGGTCTCGAGAGGCCCGAATCCTCGATCGCCGCCATCGACTGGATCACGCGCGCCGGCGCCATCCCCACCGTCTGCGTCTTCCGCCCGCTCAAGGGGACGGACTTCGAGAGCGTCCCGCCCCCGCGCACGGAGGACCTCGTCCCCGTCTTCCGGCGCCTGTACGAGTCCTGCATGGAGCAGGGGCTGCCGATCGGCGTCGCCCCGAACGTGCACGTCAGCCTCGTCCTCCTCCCTGAGGAGTGCCGCTGGCTCACCGACAGGCCGTCGCGCTACTGGCGGAGGGAGCTGAAGCTCCGCGCGATGGGGCGCCTCTTCGCGTGGCGCTTCGAGCGGCAGGTCCGCCGGGCCCTCGCCGGAAGCGCCCGGACGGCCCCCAATTCGGCCCCCGTCGGCTAGACTGGCCCGGGACCGGACCACGTCCCGTCTCAGGGAGGTCTTCGATGCGGATTCCGTTCGCGCGCGCGGCCGTCGTCCTCGCCGTCGGCTGGTCCTGCGCCCTGGCGCAGTCGCCCGCCGTCACGTTCACCCGCGGGCAGGCCACCTTTACGCAGGAGGGGCACGACGCCACGTGGCTTCTGTGGCAGGGAACGCTCAGGTCGGTCAGCGACCCGCAGCCGGGGAGCCAGGCCAACTTCCTCTTCACGCCGGACGGGAAGGCCGGACCCGAGGACGGGGGATCGCTCCTCAGGCTCACCGTGACGAAGATCGGGGCGACTTATATCCTGTCGGCCGTGTCGATCGAGGGGGGGCCGGCCGGGCCCGAGCTCGCCTCGTACCGCGACACGAAGGCGAAGTGCAAGCTCGCGGTCACGCGCTTCGACGAGAAGGGCGTTGCCGGCAGCTCCGCGTGCACCGGAGCGTTCGTCGGGGGCGCGGCGATCACGAAGCTCTACTTCTCCTCGACCCCCTAGTCAGTTCGGGAAGAGCGTCTTGAGGACCTCCGGGTTCTCCTCCTCCACCGCCAGCACGGTATGGCACGTCTCGCACTCGTTGCTGATCACCCGACCGTCCGCGCTCTTGTGCTCGCCGTCGTGGCACCTGAAGCATCCCGGAGAGTCCATGTGCCCGAGGTTGTTCGGGTACGCCCCCCAGCTGATCTTCATCTCGGGAAAGACGTTGGCGGCGTACGCGGCGGCGAGCGCCTTCCCCGCGTCGCGAATCGCCGTGCTCTTCGGCCCGACGAGCGCCGGGTAGTTCTTGCGGTAGTAGTCGTCGACGAGGACCGGGATGGACTGCTCGGCCTGGAGCGACGTGTCGTAGGGCCTCGAGATCGTCTCGAGGCCGACCTTCCTGATGAACGGAAGGCCCCGGTCGATGAACCCCGCGCGGATCGCGTCGTCCACCTCGCGCTCCGGGCGCCGGTAGATGTGCGTCGGGCGGTTGTGGCAGTCGACGCAGTCCATCGTCCGCCCGCCCGCGCGCAGATCGTCCTCCGTGGGTCTTTGCGTCCCGGTGGCGACGTACTCGGTCACCTGCCCCGTCCTGTCCTCGAAGCGGATGTACGGAATCGTCTGGCGCGACTCGTCGGTCGGCATGTACGTCACGCGGTTCGCGATGTTCATGTGCCAGTGGATCCCGGAGGCGAACCCCGAGTCGGGGCTTCCCCCCCCGACCTTCAGGATCAGGGCGGTCTTCAGCTCCGTGTTCTTCTCGTCCTCGCGGTACGTGGTCTTCACCTTGATCCGGTCGCCGTGGATCTTCTCGGGCCAGTGGCACTGCTCGCACGTCTCGCGCGCCGGGCGGAGGTTCCTGACCGGCGTGGGGATCGGCCTCTCGTAGGTGTTGAAGGTGACCGCGAAGACCTGGCCGAGCCCCGAGAGCTTCGACTTGACGAACCACCCCGCCCCCGGCCCGATGTGGCACGAGACGCAGGCGACCCGCGCGTGCGGGGAGCGCCGGTACGCCGTGTACTCGGGGGCCATCACGCTGTGGCACGTCTGCCCGCAGAACTGCACCGAGTCCATGTACTCCACCCCCCGGTACGACACGGTGCCGAGGATGACGAGGTTGACCAGCACGAGGACCGAGAAGCCGAGGAAGCGGCTGCGGTGCGTCTCGCGGTTGAGATCGATGACCGGGAAGGCCGAGGCGCCGCCACCCGCCGCCCGCCGCCGCCGGTCGAGGACGACGCCGACCGGGACGAGCGCGAAGCCGAACACGAGGACGCCGGGAAGGATCATGTACGTCAGCACGCCGACGTACGGGTTCGTGTGCATCCCGAGGAAATCGAGGAGGAGGATCGTCGCGATCAGCGCGCCGGCGACGCTCCCGATGGCGCTGCCGAGCAGCCCCACGGGGTGGCGCGCGCTCGCGCTGTAGAGATCACGAATCCACTTGAGGACCTTCATCGACACGCCCCTCCGGGTCCCGTGGATTGCAGCCGCCGTGCCGCGGCGATTCCCAGCGGTGAGCTTCTCGCCGGAGGGTCCGGGGCTGCGCCGATTCCCTCACCCGGACTGATTTCGCGCAAGCCCCGGCGGACCATCCCGCAAAACGGGAGCCGCTCCCGGAACTAATCCTTGCAGCGCATGGGCTTCCGGCGCGTGGACGCGTCCCCCGTCGCCGCGCGAGGTGGCACGGCGCTTGACCTTGAAGGGCAGGCGGTCGCCGAGGGGCATGGGGCTCCAACCGGCCGATCGCCGCCCACGGGAAGAGCTCATGCGGCCCGCGCGTGTCCTCCTCGTCGAGGATGATCTGCACACCCGGCGCATCACCACCCTGGCGCTCCGCGCCCGGGGGATCGACGTCGCCGAGTCGGTGGACGGGTTCGGCGCGCTCGCCCTCGCGGCGTCGTTCCGTCCCGACCTCGTCCTCCTCGACATCAGCCTTCCCGGCCTCTCCGGGATCGAGATCATGGAGAGGCTCCGGAGCGAGCTCCCCGACCTCTCGCCGCGGATCCTCGTCGTGACGGCGCGCGCGATGAAGGACGACCGGGAGGCGGCGCGCGACGCCGGCTGCCACGGGTACCTCACCAAGCCGATCGACCCCTTCGTCCTCGCCGACGAGGTCGAGCGGCTCCTGCCGGCGCGGAGGGAGCCGTGAAGGTCTCGATCCGGAAGCGCCTCTACGCGTCGGTCGCGACGATCGCCATCCTCTCGGCGGGGATCCTCGCGAGCAACCTCTACTACGCGCGGCTGATCGCCGACAACAGCCGGCGCCTCGACGCCGCGACCGCGCAGCGCGCGCGAGTCCTCGCCACGACCGCGGAGGCGCTCCAGTACATCCGGGACGGCGGCCAGGGAAGGCTCGACGCGATCCTCGAGGAGCTCGGGGCCTTCGACGCGACGCTCGCGTCCCTCGAGACCCCGGGCGACGAGGCCGCCGCGGCGATCGCCCGCGTGCGCCCCGCGTTCGACCGCTACCGCGAGTCGATCGCAGGGGATCTCGAGACGTGGGCCCGCCTCGACGCGTTCGAGGTGTCGGCGCCGTACCGGCAGATGGTCCTCGAGCGCGGTCTGCTCGTGGAGGCCCGCATGGGCGAGGTCACGGCGGCCCTCTCGGCCGGCGTCACGACGACGATCGACGAGTTCCACCGGGCGCAGCTCGCGGCGCTGGCCCTCGTCGTGGCCGTGAGCCTCCTGATCCTCGTCTCGATCAACCGCCACGTCCTCGCGCCCATCCCCGTGATGGCGCGAGCGCTCGACGCCGTCTCCCGCGGGGACTTCTCCGCCCGCGTGGTCCTCGCCAGCGACAGCGAGTTCTCGCACGCCGCCCTCAGCTTCAATCGCATGGCCCGCGATCTCGAGTCCGCGCGTGAGACGATCGCCCGGAAGCAGAACGAGATCGAGTCGAAGAACGTCGAGCTCGAGAAGGCGTCCCGGATGAAGAGCTCCTTCCTCGCCACGATGTCGCACGAGCTGCGGACGCCGCTCAACGCCATCATGGGGTACACCTCCCTGTTGCGGCGCGGCCTCTACGGCGATCTCACCGCCGCCCAGCGGGAGGCGCTCGCCGGGGTCGCCGAGACCTCGTCCTCCCTGCTCAACCTGATCAACGACGTCCTCGACATCTCGAAGGTCGAGGCGGGCAAGCTCTCGATCGCGCCCACGAGCTTCGACGCCGGCGCCCTTGCCGCCGAGGCGCTCGAGACGATCCGCCCCCTCGCGGAGGAGAAGGGGCTGGCCGTCACCCTCGACCGCCCCGGCTCCCCGCTGCTCGTCCTCTCGGACCGCTCGCGCGTCCGGCAGATCCTCGTGAACCTCCTCGGCAACGCGGTGAAGTTCACGCACGACGGGAAAATCTCGGTGCTCGTCGAGCGGTACGGCGACGACGGCGTCGCCCTGCGCGTGAAGGACACCGGCATCGGCATCCGCCCCGAGGATCGCGAGGCGGCCTTCGAGAGCTTCCGGCAGCTCGACGGCTCCGACACCCGCACCTACGGCGGGACCGGCCTGGGTCTCGCGATCAGCCGGAAGCTGGCGCGCCTCCTCGGCGGCGACATCGTCATCGAGGGGGCTCCCGGCGCCGGCTCCACTTTCACACTGAGAGTCCCATCCACCGACACGGCTCTCCCGGCGGCGCCGGGGGACATCGAAGGGGTCGCGGCGCAAGCACCGCCGGCCCCGGGAAGGTGACCATGAGCGCGGAAGCCGCGAAGAAAATCTTGATCGTCGACGACGACCCGCACCACTGCCGCATCGTCTCGGACCTCCTGACGTCGGAGGGTTACGTCGTGGACGTGGCGGTCGACAGCCCGATGGCGGTCCACAAGAACTTCGACTTCGTCCCCGACCTCGTCCTGATGGACATCATGATGCCGCGCTACGACGGCACGACGTCCACGCAGGCGCTCCGCGAGCTGAGGCCGACGCTCCCGATCGTGATCGTCTCCGCCAAGGACGCCCCGGCCGACATCACGGAGGGGATGGACTGGGGCGCGACGCGGTACATCACCAAGCCCTTCGACCCGCAGTTCCTTCTCTCGACGATAAGGGAGCTGCTGGAGGGGGGGGCGTAGGCCAGGGCATGCCGCGGTCGGAATCCGCCACCACCCGGGTGCCGGCCGTCAACGCCCGGGAGACCAGCATCGTGAAGAGGCCCACCTGCAGCGCCGAGAGCGTGGCTGCGAGCCGTGCGCAGCGGCCTCGTCCTACCTGTGGCGCATGATCATCCGCGCGAACGGCGTGAGCTCACCCTTCTCCTCTCCGTCCATCTTCCACTGCCAGGTGTCCGCCGTCCTGTCGTAGGCGAATGTCGTGTGGAAGGTGTTCCCGTCCGCATACTTGAAGAGGAGGTGGATCTCGTCACCGGAGGGCCCGGCCCGGCATGTCACGCCATTTGAAAGGCCGGCGTTGCTGGTCGAGTCAAGCCACAGGCAGGAATACTCGCTGCGAGCTTGTTCCCACGTCAGGTAGACGAGTGCCTCGTACGCTGGCCGACCCTGTGCGTCCAAGTCGCGCGAGACCTCATGGAGCTGGACGTACTGTCCACTCAGGACCGAGCTCGCAACGACATCGTGGGTCGTCCTCTTGCCGGAGAGGGTGCCCTCGAGGACCCAGCTACCGGACACTCGATCGAGCAGCTCGCCTGGAGGTCTGGTCGTTGGTGCCGACGCCATGGACGCTGCCGTCCCTGCGAGCGCAGCAGCCACAAGAATCGATCTCATAGGTTGCCTCCCGCAACCGGTCGACGTTCCTATCACGCTCCCGGTCTCGGCTACGGAGCCCAGCCGGGCAACGCGGCCGCTTGCTTCACCCACATCGCCATCTGCGCGTCGTCGAACGCGTCGCCTTCGTGGATGTCGATGGAACGCGTGTCCCTGCTCTTGCTGGGGCCGGGCGGGACCGGTCGCAGCGACGTGCCGCGGAAAAAGGTCACCTTGACGTAATGGGTGAAGACGTGAAACGACAGGAACCAACCCCGCCCCTCGATGCCGTAGAACGGCGAGTTCCACTTCACGGCCTTGCGCACGCCCGGCACGTTCCGCGCGATGAGCGCGTCGAGGCGTTGCCCGATGGCGCGCTTCCAGCCCGGCATCGCGGCGATGTACGCCTGCACCGGAGCGTCGCCGTCCCCCTTCGCGATTTGCGGGTTGCCGCCCGAGAGGAGGACGGCCTTCTCGCCTCCCTTCGCCAGCGCGCCGTTCAGCGCCACCGCGGCCCTCACGAGCGCCTTGAACGCGCCCGCGTCGATCTTCTCCCCTTGGTGGATGTCGATCGCCCTTCGCGTGTTTCCTTCCAGGCTGGAATTGAAGAGGCGCGATGGGTCCGGGAGGGTGGCGCCCCGGGCGAACGTGAGCTTCACGGCCTTCGTGTACGCCTCCCCGGTGCAGACGATCCCGTCGTGCGACCAGACCGGGACCCCCACCATCGCATTCGACGGCTTCCTCCACTTCCGCTCCTCGACCATCTCCGGGTCGGCCGCAAGGATCAGCCCCCGCATGCGGGCCAGGGTCTCCTCGCGCCAATCCCCCGGGGCTTTCGGCTTCGTCTTTGGTCTAGGCGCCACGGCTCATCCTCCAACCTGATGCGATGCCCGAGCAGGATACCCAGGCTCCGTTCGGCGTGCACGTCCGCTGCGGCGCGTCAGGCCGCAGAGAGCGCGCTGATCGTGACGTAATACCCGTCCGGATCCCGGAGCGAGAACTCCGCGGTTCCGGTGCTCGGGTTCACGTGGGGCTCTTCCTCGAGTCGGGCGACGAGAGCGCGTGCCCTGGGCAGCGCCAGGTCGAAACCATCGACACGGAAAAACAGGAGGAGGCCGTTGCCGGGCTGCGCGAGATCGGGGCTCGTCAGGGAGGGATGGTCGTGGGCACCCCACTCGTGAAGGCAGAGCAGGACCGTTCCATCCGAGTCGAGGATTTGACCGAAGTACTCATGCGCGGGAGCCGTCTCCGGCAGGCCAAGGAGCGACTGATACCACCTGACGCTGCCAGGCACATCTTCAACGCCGATGATCGTCCACGTGCGTCTCATGGGGTCCCTCCCGCGGCCCACCGTCCGCCGTCAGGTCATCCGCCACCCTTGGTAGCCCTGGGAATGAGACATGAACCGTGACCCAGGACTCGGTCTCCGCTCTTGCGGCCCGACGGTGTTGGCGCCCACCCGTCCGCCACGCGAGCCGCGAGCAGTTCGTCAACACCCGGGAGATGGCTCCAGACGGCGACCGCCGTCACCTTGCCGAGTCATGTGGTGCGATAGGCCAGCACGAGCCCATCCCGCCACCGTACGAGCACCTCGTGGCTGAACTCGTCGAGCGCGACCACTTCGGTGAGCACGCTCGGATCGGCCACTCCCGACCGGGGATGTCGTCCCCAGTTCAGGACGTCGGAGAGATCGGCTTGCGTCCCGATCTCCGCCTCGCACCCGAGCAAGTCATGCGCGGACAAGCCGGCGCGATTCTCGATCTTCATCCCACCCTTGGAGCCACTGCGTTCGAAGCCCTACTCACGCGGAAGAGGGAAGAGCAACTCATTGCCGTCGGGATCGTCGATCTGGATCACGTCATGACCCCACCACGATTTCTTGTTGGGAATCGAGCGCTCGACGAGCTCGCTGCGAAGCCGCGCCATGTCACCCTGGTTCAGCGATACGAACAGACGCCCCCTGTCTTTGCGGGCGGGATCCTCGCAGAGGATGATCTCGCACCCGGCGCGATCGATCTGGCAGACTCCGCCGTTTCCATCGGCTTCGTGCCACGCTTTCTCGAAGCCCAGCAGGTCCTGATAGAACCGAAGCGCGCGCTTGACGTCGGCGACAAAGAGCACGGGACGCGAGTACCACTTGTGAGTGATCTGCTCTTCTCTGGCTGGCTCTGTCATCCTCGCCTCCTGATCCGCCCAACGAGATCCCGCTCAGCGGCGGGCCCACCGATCCGCTGAAGCGGCAGGTTAGACGATAGACCGCCACGAGGGCTCAAGGTCGACTCCGTTCGATCGCGCATGCGCCTCCGCTTCCGATGGCTACCGTCTCGGCTCATACCGCATCGCCACCGCCCCCGAGCCGAATTCCAGCCGGCTCACGAGCTTCAGATCAAGATGCTTCGTCAGCCCCGCGAACAACGTCGGCCCGTGGCCCGCCAGTCTGGGGTGCACGATGAACTCGTACTCATCGATCAATCCCAGTTCCGCCAACGCCAGCGGGAGCGTCACGCCTCCCGTGAACAGTCCCTTGCCCGGATCCCGCTTGAGCTGCTGAACGGCCTTCCCCAGATCCCCGCGCACGAGCTCCGCGTTCCAATCCACGCGGTCCAGGGTGCTCGACACGACGTACTTCTTTGCCGCGTCGATCGTCCGGGCGAAGGGTTCCATCCACTCAGGCATCCAATCGGGCCTCGCTCCCGTCCGCGCCGGCGGCCGCCACGCTGCCTCCATCATTTCGTAGGTCACCCGGCCCAGGAGGAGGGCGTCGGCCCGGGCGATGTTCTCGGCCGCGTGACGATGCAAGTCTTCGCCCGGGACGATCGCACGATGATCGCAGCAGCCGTCCAGGGTGACGTTGATGGAGTACCGAAGGGGTCGCATTACGTGCTCCTGAAGCGGGCTAACGCTGCGCATGTCGAGAGCCTCTCCGCTTCGAGCACGTGCAGGACGCGGCCGCCACAAGTTCCGTCGACTCTGAACCCGTTACGAATGGCCACCTTGCAGGATGCTGTATTGTCCGCGTCGATGAGTGCTTCGATCCGGCGGAAATCAAAGTCCTCGAACGCCGCCTTGCATGCGAGCGCGACAGCGCGGGACGCGATTCCACGGCGGCGATGTGCCGGATAGGTCCAGTAAGAGAGGTTCGCCGCCCCGCTCGCTCGAGGCCGCAGCTCGCAGCCGCCGAGCAGCGTCCCGGTGAATGCATCTCGCGCCGCGAACGGAAACCGCGTACCGACCATTCGTTCTTCATCCCAGCGGGCGATGACGTCCAGCGAATGCCGTATTGACGATTCGAACTCGTCAGGAAACTCAAACCACCGTCGATGCTCCGAGTCACGATCTCCGTCGCACAACGCGGAGGCGTCACCGGGCACAAAGAGAGTGAGAGTGACAAAGCCATCGGTCCGTTGCGTCGGCGGGTTAGGCGTGCCTTGGTCTCCTCGGTCTCTGCTTCTTCGACCCCGACTTGATGACCATGCGGGTCGAGCGCGTGCGCGGGAAGGTGACCCCGGAGTGCTTGATCGCAGCCTTGATGAGTGCGTGGATATCCCCGTGATCGAGATCTGATGCGGCCTTGAGGGTCACGCTGCGTACTTTGGCACCAGAGCCCTCGAGAAGTCCTTCAGGGTCGGGGAGGGACTTGTCGAAGTACAACCGGACCCAGCGCGGAAAGATAGCCATGGCGACGATCGCCTCGTATCCCCGCTCTGACATGCTGAACGCCACCACGAGGGAGTTGGAGTAGTCGTAAACGATCTGATTGGAGCCGGGGAAAGCGCGGCGGAGTTTGGGCAGGCACCGCCTTGCCAGCGCGACGATCTCGGGGGGGAACCGCGACAGAAACGCGGAAAACTGCGTGCTGGGGCTGGGCTGGCGCGTGGTCATGACGTGACTCTACCTCAACAGAGGTGGGCACGCCTAGTGTCCGCTGCAACGAGGGGTCAGGCGACAGACCACGATTGCCGAAAGAGCTTGCCTGTCGGCTCCACGTAGATTGCAAAGTCAACTGTCGAGCGCCGGATGCCACTCGATTCCCTCGCTCGCCGCGCGCTCGAGGATCTGCTCAATGCGTTCGAGATCGGCCAGATCCGCAGCCTTTCCGGCCGCTATGGAAACGAGCGCCGTGAGTCCGTCAAATCGACAGTCCAACGTCGCCTTCGAGCACCGATGTCTTCAGCTGCGGGCGCTCTCCGCTCTTCCACAGTGCAGCCGTGTGCAATACCCGATACCTGATGGGCCCCCCGTCCGGACTTTCGCTGCGCGCAATGGGACGTGGGATGCAGACATACTCGGTGCGCATCTCATCGCCCGACAATTGGACCTTCGCATAACCGTGTCCTCCAAGATCCACGAACTCTAGGTGCGGAGCCAGATCCGGGTTGGACAGCGACCGTGCGCGCTTGAGGTCGAAGCTCTTTGCATATTCGAGGCACGCACGGACACCGTGCCTCAGCAGCATGTTGAAGGTCCAGTCCGGCTTCGCCCCCGCATCCCTGTCGGCAAGAAACAGCGGTCGTAGCGGAGCGTCCTTCGACAGATCGTGCTCAGAGGCCTCCATGCCGCCGAGACTGACGAGTGACGCGCCAACGAAACTCAAGCCTACCGGCTCGAACTTGCCGGGGGGAAGCTCCGCAGTCGCATATCCGGCCCAAAAGCTGTGGCGATCGCCCGAGACGATTGCGAAGCCCGTAATCTTCGCGTCGCGCACGAGATTGTAGATTTCAGCACGCTCTGCGTACGCTGTGCCGTAATCACCCCCGCCCAGGGATGCGAAGGTGTTGGCGGGCCAGGACTCCTTGGTGAGACCCGCCGGCAGGTTCTGGGGATCAGCGCGCCGATCCAGTGCGCCCAGAGAGTTGGCCCAGATTTTCCACGCCGCCGTTGAGCTCTTGAGCTTGTCCTTGAACCATCCCTTCTGCTCCGCCCCGAGAATCGTCTGCGGCGGCGCGCTCCGCTGCGGGTTGGGGACATGCGCATCGTTGAACCGGATTTCCGGAGGAGGACTGCCGCCGTTGAAGCCGCGCCCGCCGTCCAGAATCTGCATCGCAGACTCGGGAAACATTCCCATGAACTCGTCGCGGGCGAGAGTATCGAGAGACGGATCGCTGAAGGGGTTCGCGCTCCGATAGCTATGCTGGTCGGTAATGATCATGTCCAGGTGCCGGCCGTACCGCAGCGCCCGGTAGCCCTTGAGGCTGTTGATCGCCGTCAGGTTGTTCGGTTCCATCCCCAGCCCATCGCTATCGAACTCCTTGATTGGCACGTCTCTTACAGATGGTGGATCGAAACGCTCGAGCAACCCGCTCGGCGGAGCGACACGTGCGGGGAGGTATTCGAACCAGGCCTGATTCGCCGCGACCTTGACGCTCTGGCCGGGCCGCTCGAACGACCCCGCCTTGACGACGCTTTGCCAACCTTGCCAAGAGAATTCGTGGTTGTCCCACATGGCGACGAACGGCCAGCGCGCGCGAGCGTCCTGGAGGTCGGGATCGGCGAGATAGCCCTTGTAGACGGCCCGGTAGCCCTCGACGGTCAGCGGTATGTGGAAGTTGCCGACCTTGTGGCCGTCCGGGATGCGCGCCACCTCATAGATCGTGCGATCGTAGCGCGTCTTCACCTCGTCGGGATACTCGACCACCTCGTAGATGAAATCGCCCAGGTGCAGAACGAAGCCCATCTGCTGGGCGGCGGGAGCGCGTTCGTCTTCGTAAATCATCCGGCGATAGGCGTTGAGCTTGCCCTCATTGACATCCTGGCAACTCACGAACGCGAAGTTCACTGTGCGCGGATCGTCTGGCGACGGCGCAGTGATCGTGCGGCCGATCCGGCTGCCATTTCCGTCGGTGTCGGTAAACCGATACCAGTAGGTGCGGGCCGGCTCGAGTCCGCCAATCAGAACACGCGTGGTCCAGTCCGCGGCGCTCGAGACCGGTGCCTGCGCGTGCGCAACGACTCGCTGGAATGCCTCATCCTCGGCGACCTCGACGGTCAGGAGCTGGCGTGTGCCCTCGGTAAACGGACGCCTCGTCCACAGGATGACGCTGTGCGGATCGGGATCGCCGGAGGCGACCCCCTGGGGATAGAGATCACGCCGCTCACGCCAGTGGACACTCGAACCTCGAGTCGGTTCGACCCATGCCAGCGAAGCACCGATGGCTGCTGCAGCTTTGAGAAAGGATCGGCGGCTCGTCGTCATCGTCTCACTCCGTCCGGGTTGCAGTTTACGTCACCTCAGCGTTCGGACGCGAACGCCCGCCAAGACAAGTACTCTACGCCCGTAAGTTGCTCTGGCGTGTAACGCTTCGATCGCCGGCCTTCCCCTGCGTTCGGCCCATGGCCGGACGGGACTAGCTGAGCCGGTGGATACTTCCAGGGCCGCTTGTCTCAGCTGGAGAGTATGGCTGTCCGAATCCCGAGATGACACCTAGCTAACCTTCCAACGGTCGCGAACGCCAGCCGTAAGCGGCGCGCCAACCTGTAAGACACCCAAGCCCAGTGCGATGAGCGCGGCCGCTGCAGCGCTTGGTTAGGCCTCAACCCGCGTACGTGACCACGTACCAGACGTTCACAAGGAGATATGTGGTCACCCTGTGCTGTGACGAGCGCGAACGGAGAAACGTGAGTGGCGGATATGCAAGCGCTGGGGTCACTAGCAAGGCGTATTCCAAGAGACGCGTCGAGAGGCGATCGAGGAGTAGTGCACTCGCGCAAGTAATCAAGCCGACGATTCCTGCGGCCAGATCAGCGGAGACTCGCTGGAGGGCGGGTAATCGCATTTGTCCACCTCAGCAGCTAATACGCACTCCACCGCCCCAGGGTTTTCTTGGATACTGAACTGAGGGATACTCGTCCCTCTCGAGGAGTTGTCCATGCCTTCAAGGAAGAAGGCGGGGGAAACGGAAGGAGCCCGGAGGGCCACTGGAGATCCCCCCTCGGCGCCCGGCAGTGCGGACTCCGGCAGGTTTGGCTCCCAGCGCAAGCTCGACGCGGTGTTGCGGCTTCTCCGCGGCGAGCAGCTCGACACGTTGTCGTGCGAGCTCCACGTGACCGCGGCGCGGTTGTCCGAGTGACGTGAGGAGTTCCTCGCAGCCGGCACGGCTGGCCTCAAGGCTCGCCAGGAACACGGGGTCCCGCAGGAAGAAGCCCAGCGGATGAAATCCGTCATCGCCGACCTGACGATGCGAAGCGAACTGCTCCGCGAATCGCATCTACGGCGTGCGGCGAGGGTGCGAGGAGCTCGAGCTGGCCCGTTCGACCTTCTACGCCTGCCAGACTCGACGGAAAGCACCCGAACGGGTTCTCCTCAAACGAGGCCCGAAGACGAAGCTGAGAGACGAGCAACTCACCGAGAGAATCCGGGAGATCCTTCTCGCCTCTCCGTTCGTCGGTGAAGGCCACCGCAAGGTGTGGGCTTGCCTGAGAGCGTCTGATGTCCGTGCATCGCGGCCGCGAATCCTGCGGGTGATGCGACTCGACGGCCTTCTTGCGCCTCACCGGGCGAAAAGGACCCTTGGTCCACGCAGCCACGAAGGAACGATCATCACCGAACAACCCGACACCATGTGGGGCACGGACGTTACGACTACGATGACGGTTCGCGAGGGGCAGGCGGCCGTCTTCATCGCCGTCGATCAGTGCACGGTGGAAGGCAACGGAATCCACGCCGCGAAGTCCGCGACGCGCATCGAACCCCCGGAACTGCGCTGAGAGGTTCATCGAGACCCTCGAAGAGCAGTTGCTCTGGGTGAGGACCTGCGAGACGATCGAAGAGATCAGGCTCGCGCGTCATGAATGGCTGAAGACCTACAACGAGCAATGGCTGGTCGAACGGCATGGCCATCGAACTCCGTCTCAGGTGAGGCGGGATCTGGTGGCCGAGAGATCGGCTGCTCGAATAGGCTCAACCAACTGTCCAGACAACCCGGGGCGGTACGCCTACGGCTTTGCGTCGAGAAAGTCGTTCAGCATTGGGACGATGATGGGCATGCGCTGCATCAATGTCACGTGAGTGGTGTCGGGCAAGATGGCCAATCGCGATGCGGAGCGCGGCTTCATGTCGCCATGGATCTCGCCACCCTTTAGGCGAAACATCTCCGCGACGTGCGCGAGCCGCACGCCGTCGGCGTCGCCGTGGATGAAAAACATGGGCGTCGTGGTGGCCTTGAGCTTGTCGGCTCCGAAGTCGTACCCTTTCGAGGCCGTGGCGACGACTCGCTGGACGAAGTTCGGAAAGTTTTCCGGAGTCGGACTCAGCTTCTTGTACTCGACCTCAATGGGCGAGCCTTTGAAAGCGTCCGCCGTGAGTTTCGAGATAGCTTCGAGCGCTCCCGCAATCATGCCGTCGCTGCGGAACGTGGACGAAATGATGACTGCCCTTCGCACTTTGTCCGGATGGCGGATCGCACACTGCATCGCCACGGCTCCGCCCATGCTGTAGCCAACAAGGTCCGCTCGCGGGATCTTGAGATAATTGAGCAGTGCGGCCACGTCATCGGCGAGGTTTTCGTAGGTGAAATCTCGTGGGACGTCCGCCGTCCGGCCGTGACCCTGCATTTCGACGGCAATTACTTTCCGCGTCTTGGAGAGCTCGCCGATCCACCCGGCCCAGTTGTTGGTGATGGTCATGAACGCGCCGTGAAGCAACACCACCGGTTCGCCGCCACCGTGGACTTCGTAGTACATGTTGAGTCCGTTGAT
>JACPZX010000051.1 GCA_016195325.1 Acidobacteriota bacterium | reverse complement strand
CCGTGGTGGCCGCAAGGGGGGTGAAGGCGTCGCCGTTGCTTCCCGTGACCTTAGTGTGCGCCCACTCGAGCCACGCCTGGACGGTGCTCTTCGGGCTCGCCTGCCACGAGAGTTTTCCGAAGACGCGCGGGTCGGTCTCGGCCTGGGTCGGGCCCCCCTCGCTCGAGAGATCGCGTGCGTACTGCGCCGAGAGGAAGTACCAGAGCCTGTCCTTCCGGATCGGCCCCCCCGCCTCCACGAGCTCCTCGGCGTGGAGCTGGATCGTCGACGCGAAATCGGGGTCATTCGAGTTTCGTCCGGTCAGGCTCCTGCCGGTGTAGATGAGCTCGGCCTCCCCTTTCGCGTCGTTTCCCCCCGACTTCGTGACGCTGTTGAAGACGACGCCCGTGAACTCGCCGTACTCCGCGGGGGCGCCGAGGCCCACCAGCTCGGCCTCGTCGAAGAGGCTGTAGTTGAAGAACGACCAGGGGGCTCCCCCCTCGGGATCGGAGATGTCGACGCCGTCGACCTGGTAGGCGATCCCCGACTCCTCGGCGCCGCCGTACGCCGACTCGATGTTGATCCCCGGGGCGAGGTCGAGGATGTGCGAGGTGTCGCGATCGGTGGGGATGTTCTTCAGGATCTCGCGGGGGAGCGTGGTGCTCGCGGCTGAGCTGCCGGGGTCCATCACGATGGGCTCCGCCGTCACGAGCACCATCTCCTCCCCGGCGAAGCGCGTCATCTCGACGGCCCGCTCGGTGCTCATCCCGACGACCAGCGCGATCTGCTCGACGCGCACGGAGCGGTAGCCGCCGAGGACGACCGTCAGCGAGTAGATCCCGTTCGGGATCTCGGCGAAGCGGCACCTTCCCTTCGCGTCCGTCGAGCAGGTCTGCGGGCCCCCGATCAGGGCGGCGCTCTCGAGGCGAAGGGCGGCTCCCGCGAGCGGGGCCTCGCTCTCGTCGTCCGAGACCCGCACGACCAGTCGCGAGGTCGTGCGGCTCTGGGCGAGCGCCTGGGAGCCCGCCAGGAAACCCAGGCAGAGCAGGAGCGCCAACCCCTTCCGCGGGCTCACGGGACCTTCGAGATGAACCCGTACTTGACGAGGACGAGATCCTCGTCCTTCACGAGGCCGACCCCGCGCGCGTACAGCTTGTACTCCCTGGCGCCGTTCTCGAGGGGGTTCGTCTCCTCTGTCTTGACGCAGTTCTCGAACGACCCCGCGGGGGTCTTCACGGAATCGCTGTCGCCGACGATCTCCACGCGATCCATCGCGACCCCCGGCGCGAGCTCCTGGTAGAAGCGCGATCCGAGAAGAGGGCGGGAGGGGAGGAAGAGGCCCGGCTTCGCGCCCGACGCGAAGGCCCGCCACCCGCCCTCATGCCCGGAGATCTTTCCATCCTTGTAGATGTCGACGTCTTCGCCGAAGTAGTAGACGTCGTTCGACGGACCGCAGAGGGCGTAAAAATTCCTCGAGACCTCGACGAGGGCGCCGTCAAGGCTCTCGCGCTCCTCGACGATGCGCGTCTCGATGCCGTTCAGGACCTGCGTCTCGTCGAGAACGGTGTTCTCGACGTGCGTCAGCGACTTCCCCTCACGCCCTTCGAGGGTCGCCCGGTAGCCGGGCTCCAGGACGAAGAAGTCCGTCCGTCCGCGCGACGTCCAGGTGCACGTCGACAGATCGAAGTGATCGGTCCAGGCCGGCTTTTCGGCGGCGCCCGGAGCGCCGGTGAACGCCGCGACGACGAGCCACGCGGCGAGTGGGATGCGATGGGCCCATGGGGTCTTCAATGTCCACCTGCCTTTCATCACGTCGATCGAACATCGGAGTCTCGGACCCGGCGAGTGTAGACCCGGCCGCTGAACGAATCCTGAACGGCCCGGCGGCCTCGAATCCCGTTCAGGGACCGTTCAGGCGCCTCGCGTACCGTGGGGGTGGTTCGATTGACTCCTTGAAAGGAGGTCGAAGATGAATCGATTCGTTGCGGGAAGTACGACGATCGTCGCGTTCGGTCTGATCATGGCGGGCGCCCCGGCGGCGCTGGCCGGATCGGACGCCTGCCTCGCCGGCGCGCGATCCATGTTGGTTTCGTGTCAGGCGGGAGCGCAGAGCGGGTTCGCCCTCGCGCGCGGCAAGTGCCTCAATCTTCCGGTCCCGAGGGCGGTCCGGGATTGTATGGCGGCGGCGACCGATGAGAGAAAGAGCGCGTTCGGCGACTGCGGCGAGCAGCTCGACGCGCGACTCGACGTGTGCAACCGGCTGGGAGGGGGTCCGTACGCCCCCGCGATCGACCCGAAGGACTTCGGCGGACCGATCGACAACCCGCTCCTGCCCATGAGCCCGGGGACGACGTACGTGTATGAGACGCGGACGGCCGCCGGGCTCGAGCGCAACGTCGTCGAGGTGACCTCCAACACACGCCTCATCCTCGGCGTGACCTGCGTCGAGGTGCACGACACCGTCTCGCTGAACGGCGAGCTGTCCGAGGACACGCTCGACTGGTTCGCCGAGGACAGGGCGGGCAACGTCTGGTACTTCGGCGAGAACTCCAAGGAGCTCGCGGGCGGGCTCGCGGTGAGCCTCGAGGGCTCGTGGGAGGCCGGCGTCGACGGCGCCTTCCCCGGCATCGTCATGAGGACCGCTTCCAAGATCGGAGATCTGTACCGGCAGGAGTTCGAGCTGGGGACCGCCGAGGATCTCGCGGAGGTGGTCGGCCTCGCCGCGACGGCGACCGTGCCCTACGGCACCTTCACCGGACTGCTCGAGACGCACGAGTTCTCGCCGCTCGAGCCGGACGCCAACGAGCACAAGTTCTACGCCCCCGGGATCGGCTTCGTCCTGGAGATCGATCTCGTGTCGGGCGACCGGACGGAGCTCGTCAGCGTGACGCCGTGACCAGCCCCCGCTCCTCGAAGTGCCGCGCGATCGCGTCGGCGACGCGGCGCGAGCCGCTCTCGTTGAAGTGGACGTCGTCGTAGAAGGTCATGAGGTCGGACGGGACGAGCTTCGCGAGGTCCACGAGCTCGATCCCGTCCCGCGCGGCGAGCCTCCGCAGCGCGTCGTTGTACATCCCGAGCATCTGCGACATCGCGCGGACCGAGTAGTACGGGCCGCCGGGGCGCCGCGGCGGCCAGCCGTCGGCCGAGCCGAGCCACAAGAGCGCCGTCTCGCGCTCGCTCAGATCCGGCCGCCAGAGAGCGGGCTGCGTCACGAGGACGGGCCTCGTCCCGCGGCCCTCGAGGAGCTTCACGATCGCCGCCATGTTCCGCTCGAACTCGGCGAGCGGCGCCTCCATCGGCGGGAAGAGGTCGAGCGTCTCTCCCCGCTCGGCCCGCTCCTCGCGGCTCGTCACGTAATATTCGGGGAGAGTGTGACTGAGAAGGCGCTGCACCTGCCGCGCCGCCGGGCTGAGGAGCCTCGCCGCCTCGAGGAGGCGCCTCCCGCGCGCGACGAGCTGCAGGCTCCGCCATCCGGACTCGTGCGTGTCGTCGACTTGCAGCGCCTCGCGGACGTACGCCCCGCCGGCGTCGAGCGCCTCGACGTCCGCGGCGTCGAAGCCGCGTCCCTGGATCATCCGGTTGAAGAGGTCGTTCACCCCCACGAGAAGGATCGCGAAGTCCACCTTCCCGAGCTGGGGGACGACGTACCTCGCGTCGAAGTAGTGCTGCCGCGAGGTGCGCCCCGCGCGCGCGATGTTGCCGACCCAGACCTTCGCTCCCGAGGCGCGCGAGAGGGTGCGTCCGAGGAGGTCGGGCCACGACTCCTCGAGCGACAGCACGAAGCACTCCGTCGTGCTCCCGCCGATCGTCACGATGCGGATCCGATCCGCGGGAGAGGGAAGCGGCCCCCGGGTCCCCACGGCGTTGATCTCGAAGAGCGCGTCGTCGACCACGCCGGGGGTGACGTTCGGATCGACCGTCACCGTGACGATCTGGTTCACGGGGTAGACGCTGTACCTCACCGACGACGGCACGGCGCGCGCCCGGAGCACCAGCTCGGCGCCGGCGAGGGTCCCCGCGACGAGCGCGAGGTTGATGGCGAGGAGGCGGATCGCAGCGCGCGCTCTCGACGGGTGACGGGGCTCGGCATTCTTCACGCGGTCCCATCTTGTCCCTTGACGGGTGCGCGGGCAACCGCCACTCTTGGGGACCCGCCGAAGGGCCCACCCCTTCAAGGGTCCACCCCTTCGAGGGTCCACGATGATGCGCCGCGCCCCCTCGTTCCTCCTCTGGACCGCCCTCGCCGCGCCCCTGTCCGGGGTCGCGACGGGGGATGCCGCCGTCCTCGCCAGGGGCGGGGAGTTCCAGGTGAACTCGACGACGTTCGATGCGCAGCGGGAGCCCGTCCTCGCCTCGAGCGGGAACGGCGCCTTCGTCATCGCCTGGACGAGCCTCCAGCAGGACGGCTCCGGCCTCGGGGTCTTCACCCGCGTCTTCAACCGGGTCGGCGGTTTCTCGGGCGGGGAGATCCTCGCCAACGCGTACACCACGGGCGCGCAGGCGCGTCCCTCGATCGCGCTGGACGCCGACGGAAACTTCGTCGTGGTCTGGGAGAGCGCCGGCCAGGACGGATCGGGATTCGGCCTCTTCGGTCGGAGCTTCGACATGCGGGGCGATCCCATCGGCGCCGAGTTCTCCGTGAACATTTTCACGACCGGGGATCAGCTCGCCCCGTCGGTGGCGAAGGACGCGCAGGGCCGGTTCGTCGTGGTGTGGCAGTCGGCGGGTCGGGACGGATCGGGAACGGGGATCGTGGGGCACCGGTTCGATCGCTTCGGCGGAACGCTCGGCCCGGAGTTTCCCGTCAACGAGTTCACCACGGGTGCGCAGGAAGCCCCGAAGATCGCGATGGACGACGCCGGCCGCTTCGTGGTGGTGTGGAGCTCCGTCGGCGAGGATGGATCGGGCTCGGGGGTCTTCGGCCGCCTCTTCGACAGCGACGGAGCTCCCGCCGGCGCGGAGTTCGCGGTCAACACCACCACGTCCCTCGGGCAGTACGCCTCATCGGTCTCGATGGACCCGTCGGGGGGCTTCGTCGTCGCGTGGAAGAGCGCGGGGCAGGACGGCGACGCGGACGGCGTCGTCGCCCGCGCCTTCTCGAGCGCGGGCCTCCCCGCCGGCGGCGAGATCCAGGTCAATGCGTTCACCACCGGATCGCAGCGACGCCCCGTGGTCGGCGCCGACGCGGCGGGCGGGTTCGTGGTGGCGTGGGATTCGCCCGGGCGGGACGGCTCGGGGCTCGGGGTTCTCGCGCGCCGGTTCGACGGCGCCGGGGCCCCCGCGTCGGACGAGTTCCTCGTCAACACCTTCACGATCACCGATCAGTCGGGACCGTCTCTGGCCTTCGACGGCTCGAGCAGCTTCATCGCGACGTGGACGGGCGACTCCGAGGATGGGTCCCTCACCGGGGCCTTCGCCCGTCGCTTCTTCGAGAGATCGCCGGCGCTGACGAGCCATGCTCCCGGCGCCCGCGTCGACTGCGCGAGCCCGGCGATCAGCCGCCCGACGTTCGCCTGGGACGGCGACGGCTACGACGCCTTCAAGGTGTACGTCTCGTGGGATCCGGGGTTCGCGGCCGGCGCGGTCCTCGACAGCGGGAGTGCGCTCCTCAAGACGACCTCGTGGGCCCCGACGGCCAGGAAGTGGCGGAGGGCGTGCGCGTCGGCGGTGGCCGCCGATCCGGGCGCTCCGAAGCTGTACGTCAGGGTCTTCGGAGTCGATCGCGCCCTCTCGAAGCGCGATCCGTCACGGCAAGTCTTCGGGGGGGCCGTCGACCTCGACGTCGTGCCCTAGGGCCGACGGCCACCGGGAGACTATTTCCCGCCGCGGGTCTCGTGCGCGTCGCTCGGGATATCCGCCTTCGCGAGAGCGATCAGCTCGGTGAGAAGCCCGCGCTCGTGGGTGTTCTGGGCGTCGCTCGTCGCCACCGGCATGTTGCGGAGGTCGTTCGCGATCTCGAGCCGTCGGGTCTGGATGCGATCGTGCGTCGCCGGGTCTCGCGCGTCGTCCACCCGGTCCGCCTTCTCGCTGCGCGGGGCCGCTTCCTCGTCGGGGACGGGACCGCTCACGGACGCGGTCTTGACGGTCTTGCGGCCTCCGGTGGCGGGGCCGGCGGCGGCGTTCCTCACGACCGGCCCGGTGCTCACCGCGGCGGCGGTCGTCACCACCGTTCCGGTGCTCGTGGCCGCCTCGATCTGCGCTTCCTGCAGCTCCTTCATGGCCGCGCTCCGGATGTCGACGCGCACCAGGCGGAGCGCCCTCTTGTCCTTCGCGGCCCGCGCGGCGTCGTGTCGCTTCGCGAGCGCCGTGAGCGTCGCGACATCGCGCAAGTCGTCGCGGTGCGCGGTCCTGTCGGCGGTCACCACGCTCTTCTTCTGAGCGGCGTCGACCCCGGGGCGCGGGGCCTGCGCCAGGGCGGGAAGGCAGCTGGCCAGGACGATTGTCGTCAATGTCGGGATTGTCCGTCTCATCGGCTCTCCTTTTGGCTCCGCTTCCGGCGCACCGCGCCGAACGCGCATGGGGAGGGCGAATCTAGGGACGGAACCGGCGGCGTCAAGGCGAAGGGAGGGGGTGGTGGCCCACATGGCGGCGTGGGGGACGGCGCTGCGCGCGTGAAGTAATCGCGCTCGGCCTCTGTTCGCTCGCCCACCGGGTACCCTTCGGCCGCAAACTGCGGCGGCCGAATCTCGCAGCCTGCCGCTCGCCGGCTCGCGGCGCTCGTGGGCTCGTCTCACAAGCCCCCACGCCGCCATGTGGACCACCACCCCGCGTGAGGGGGAGGGAATCGTCAGGTGCGCTTTTGGGGGCGCTTCCTGCGCGGCGGGTCGTCGGTCGGTGGGGGGGCGATCTCCGGCGCCTCGGCAGGTGCGCTCGACCGCCCTCCGGTCTTCCACGCGATGAGGCCGACGGCGGCGATGAGGAGGGCGGCGCCGGGCGGGACGAGAAGGACTCCGACGCCGGGATCTCCGCCGTAGACGACGAGGCCGCCAAAGAGGAAGCCGAGAGGGAGGAGGAGGCTCCCCGCGAGGAGGAGCGCGGACGCGACCGTCTGCCAGCGCGCGGCCGCGCGCTCGCGGGCCAGCGTGAAGGCGTAGAGGATGTTGACGGCGCCCACGAGATCGCCGTGCGCGTGGGCGAGCGTCAGCATCAGCCGGCGCGTCTCGTTCGAGACGTTGAGGTACCAGCCGACCTTGAAGCCGTGGAGCGCCTCGAGGAAGGCGCCGAGCGTCAGGTAGACCGCGAGCATCGCCCAGCCGGCGCGCACGTGGCGGCCAGAGAGAGCCGCGAGCGCGCCGTCGTTCGAATCGTGCGAGGTTTCGTCAGGCATCGGCCGGGATCGTCACTCGTTGAGGTAGAGGGGACGGGTGTCGCGCTGGGAGAGGAGCCTCCGGACGAGATCCGTGTTCAGCTTTTCCGCGCCGTCCAGCAGGAGCGGCCGCCGGTCCTGCCCGTCGCCGGCGCGCCGGCGCCCCACCCAGATGGCGTAGACGTGCCGCGCCGCCTCGGCTCTCGAGGCGCGCGGGGCGAGGAAATCATACTTGAGATCGGTGTAGTCGGGTTGCGTGCGGATCGCGCGGTACGCCGTCAGGCGCACCGCGCCGTAGTCGTCGCCCAGGAGCTGCGAGAGATAGGGGGGGGTCCACTCCGATCCCGAGGCCTCGAGCGCCGGCGGCCACCCCATGTGCCACGCGGCGAGGGCCCGCTGCCCGGCGTCCCCCTTGAGGGCCCAGAGCACGGCGGCGGCGATCGTCGACTCGTCCTCGTCGAGCGGCGGGCTCTCCTTCCGGTACCACTCCTTCAGGTACTTCGCCGTCCATGCGAGCGTTCGGTCGAGGTGGCACAGGTTGCAGGCGTTCGGGCGTCCCGTCTCGAGCGCCGTCTTCACGTCGGGGCTGTCGATCGTGTGGCTGCGCTCCGCCTTCAGCAGGCCGTACGTCGTGTGCGGCATGTGACAGTTCACGCACCGTGTCCCCGTCGATTCGGGCTTGTGGTGCGCGTGGGAGGCCCGGGCGGCGTCCGCGTCGTACTCGTGATGGCACTGCACGCAGTTCGCGTCCCCCTCGACGCTCGCGTTGAGCTGGTCGTCGGCCCACGTGTCGAGCGAGCGCGGGTCGTCGTCGGCCTTGTGGAGCCGGTGGCACGACATGCACGTCATGCGCGCCCGCGTCGCGCTCTCCACGCGGTAGCACGGCGATTCGAGGAGGCCGTTGTACTCGCGCCCCGAGATGCGGACCATCCCGTCACTCCAGAACTTGTTGCGCATCGCCATCGGCTCGCGCGCGAGGATCGCGGCGACGGTCGGATCCCGGGGGCCCAGGCTGTAGCGGACGATCGCCCGGGAGTCGGTCAGCTCGTCCCCGGGCCTGTACGAGAGCCCCTCCTCGGCCCACTTGAGGAGCGCGTTCTCGTCCTTGTCGAAGAAGACGCCGTGGCATTGTCCGCAGACCTGTGAGGCGAGACGCGGCTCGAGGGCGGCGGGGTTCACGATCGTCGCATCGCGCTTCCCCTCCGCGTGGAGCGCGTAACGTCTCCGCGGGTCCTGATTCGCCGCCACGTGCGCGGCGCCGGCGCCGTGGCACGACTCGCACGAGATACCGAACTCGAGGACGTGGGTGTCGGCCGCCCCCGACTCCTCGAGCCTCGGCTTCGATCGCGTCGCGTGGCAGCGGTTGCAGGTGAAGTTCCACTCGCCCCCCCCCAGGGTGAACTGCGGCATCCCCGGAGGGGAGAGGAAGGCCGAGTCGACGCTGAGCCAGCGGCTCTCCTCGATCTGGTAGAAGTAATGGAAGACGGAGATCTTGCGCCCGTTCCCCGCGGGAAACCAGTAGGCCTGCTGGTGATGGGAGCCGGTCGTGAGGACGACCTGGCGCTCGACGCTCCCGCCGGTTCCCCCGGGGTCCTCCGAGGTCATGAAGTACCCGCCGTCGCGCCGCTTCAGGCTGAAGCGATGGCCGTCGATCTCGGTCTCGGAACCGTCGACGGGAGCGCGGACGGACTCGGGGCCCGGCGTCTGCGTCATGGTCCGATGGTACGAGCGGCGCCACGTCGCGTACGGCCGGGGGTGGCAGTCGCGACAGGTGTCGGAGGTCGCGTACCCCGCCTCCGGCACGCGGATGGGGCGCTCCGCGATCTCCGCCTCGGGGACTCTCACCGGGCGGTACCAGCCGGCGAGGGCGAGGACGGCCAGAGGCGCCGCGAGCCACGCGGCGATGGCGAGGCGCTTCGCGCCGCGCGAGCGGGCCCGAAGCCCGAGGGCGAGGATCGGAAGGAGCCCCAGGGCGAGGAGTGCCGATGTCGCGAGCGCTTCAGGATCCATGCGGCGCGGGTCTTCGGGGATGGCTGTCGAGAAGCAAACGGAGCTTCGGCGAGATTATCACAGCCTCGCGGCCAGCCGCCGTTTCAGGCGCCGGAGCGGCGCGAGGGCGGGATGGTGCCGCCACGGCTGGTGCATCGGCCCGCTGTACGTCTCGGGGGCGAGCGCGCGCGGGAGGACGAGGGGGTGCCCGATCTTGGCCGCGCGCCTCACGGCCCACGGCGTCGCCTGCCGCCACCTGGGGGGCGCCCAGTGCGCCGCGAAGAGATGGTGCGACAGCGCGGGAAATCCCAGGCGTCGCAGGTACGACTTGAGCGAGCGGCAGGTGTAGCGGTTGCAGTGCATCCCGGCCGTCTCCGCGAAATCGTCGCTGTCGTCGCGCGCGTCGGGGTCGAGCCCGTCGGCGACGACGTCGTTGTCGGCGCCGAAGGCCGGCGTGTTCACGGCGAGGATCCCGCGAGGGGCCATCTGCGGGCGGAGGGCGAGGAGGAGCGCCGTCAGCTCCGCGCGCGGGATGTGCTCGACGCAGTCGAGCATGAGGACGACGTCGAAGCGCCCGACCCGTCCCTCGTCCTTCCAGCGGCGGAGAAGGTCCAGCGCGTCGGCGCAGTGAATCTCCGCGGCGAGGCCCGCCGAGGCCAGATGTTCGCGCGCGATCGCCACCGCCGCGTCCGAGAAATCGACGCCGCACGCCTCCGCGGCTCCGTGCCCGGCGGCGTGGCGGAGCGCCTCGCCCCGGCCGCAGCCGATGTCGAGGACGCGCCTCCCGCGGAAGTCGATCCGCTCGAGGATGTCGAGGTCGGCCTCGCGCACCCGCCCCGCGAGGAACTCGTCGAGGCCGTCGACGCCGTAGCCCGTGGGGCGGCCGTCGCGGTCGCGGTGGAGGTAGTACTCGGCGGTGTACTTCTCTCGAAGGTGACCCATGTCAGCGGACCTCAGCTCCCGACGTCAGGATACCGCGCCGCGCGGCGGCCTCGGGGGCGATCTGCGCCGTCCGGGAGACGCCGCTCTCGTTGCCCGGCGTGCCGCGGGATGCCACAATCCCCTCGTGGAGTATCCCCGGGGGTGCGCGTTGAGACGAGTGCGGGCGTGGGTCGTCGTTGTCGGGATCTGTCTCGCGATCACCGGCGGAGCCGGTGCGAGTGTCCGGAAGCTCGGCGGCGAGTTCCAGGTGAACACTTACACGACAGGCAACCAGTCGGCCCCCTCCCTCGGCAGTGCGGCGGGAGGCGGGTTCGTCGTGGTGTGGCAGAGCTTCGGGCAGGACGGATCGGGGTACGGCGTCTTCGCGCGGCGCTTCGACAGCGCGGGACAGCCCCTCGACCCCGCCGAGTTCCGCGTGAACTCGACCACCTCCTTCCAGCAGTACGATCCGTCGATCGGCGTGGCGCCGAGCGGCGATTTCGTCGTCACCTGGACGAGCTACGCGCAGGACGGATCGGGGTACGGCGTCTTCGCCCGTCGCTTCACCAGCGCGGGGCAGCCCCTCGACGGCGCCGATGTCCTCGTCAACACGTACACGACCGGCCTCCAGCGAAGCTCCGTCGCGGGGGCGGCGGGGAACGGCGACTTCGTCGTCTCGTGGGTCAGCCGCGGGCAGGACGGCTCGGGATACGGGATCTTCGCGCGGCGGTTCGACAGCACCGGGAACCCCCTCGACGCCTCTGATTTTCAGGTCAACGCGTACGCGCAGTACCGTCAGATCCAGCCCTCGCTCTCCGTCGCGGCGGGGGGCGACTTCGTCGTGGCGTGGAACAGCTACTACCAGGACGGCTACTACCAGGGGGCCTTCGCGAGACGCTTCGACTCCGCGGGGTCCCCCCTCGATCCGAACGATCTGCAGGCGAACGCCTACACGACGCAGGACCAGAAGCTCCCGGCCGTCGCGGCCCGCCCCGGCGGAGGGTTCGTCGTCGCGTGGGCGAGCTACGCCCAGGACGGATCGAGCTACGGGATCTTCGCGCGCCGCTTCGACAGCGCAGGGGTGCCGCTCGATCCCGCCGATCTCCAGGTGAACAGCTACACCTCGGGCGCCCAGTCGGCCCCCTCGATCGCCGTGGCGACGACAGGAGAGTTCGTCGTGTCGTGGCAGGGGGATCTCGAGGACGGCCAGGGGTACGGGGTCTTCGTGAGGCCCTTCAACTCCGGGGGCGCGCCCATCGATCCCGCCGAGACGCGCGCGAACGCGCACACCACCGGAGATCAGCTCCAGTCGCGGGTCTCGATGGCGGCGAACGGGAACTTCGTCATCGTCTGGAACAGCTTCGGCCAGGACGGTGACAAGGCCGGGGTCTTCGCGCAGAGGTTCTGCGTGGACTCGGACAACGACGGCCTCTGAAACGCCGCCGACGACTGCGTGACCGTCTACAACCCGGCGCAGGCGGACGCGGACGGAGACGCCGTCGGCGACGCGTGCGACAACTGCCCGGCCGTTCCGAACCCGGGCCAGGCGGACGGCGACGCGGACGGCATCGGCGACGCCTGCGATCCGTGCCCGACGTCCGGCGACATCGACAACGACGGCGTCTGCGACGCGCAGGACATCCTCGTGACGTCGCCGATCCCGGCGGCGACCCTGGACTGCCACGCGCCGTCGGATCCGGCCACCGCCCCCACGATCCAGTGGACCCCGGGGAACTACGCGAAATTCCGCGTCTACGTCGGCTCGAAGCCCGCCTTCACCAAGGGATCGTTCGTCACGAGCGGCACCGCCGCGTCGAGCCTCCTCGCGTACAAGCCCACCGTGAAGCAGTGGACGGGGGCCTGCAAGAAAGCCCTCGCGGCCAACCCGGCCGCGCCCGCCCTCTACATCAAGGTGACGGGGCAGGACCTCACACTCCCCAAGTCGAATCCGAAGCGCAAGACCGCGAGCCAGATCGTGCAGACCGCGGTGCAGCCATAGGGCGCCGTCCCCCGGCGGCGGCGAGTGCCCCCCGCGCCGCCCCCTCGCTCCGGCGGTTCGCACCCCTTGCCGTCGCCCTCGTGGCCCTCGCGGTCTACTCGAACGCCCTTCCCGGGCCGTTCGTCTACGACGACATCGTCGAGATCCGCGACAACCCGCGCGTGCACTCCGTCGCCGGGATTCCGTCCCTGTTCACGAGCGATTTCTGGGGAGGAGGGGAGGGGCACAACCCTCTGTACCGCCCTCTCACCGCGACGATGACGACCCTCGTCTACGCAGCCGGCGGTGGGAGGGCGATGCCGTTCCACGCCGTCAACATCGTCCTCCACGCGCTCGCGTCGGCCCTCGCCTTCCTCCTCCTGAAGCGCCTGACCTCGAGCGACGGGGCGGCTCTCGCCGGCGCCCTCCTCTTCGCGATCCATCCGGTGCACACCGAGGCGGTCGCCTGGATCTCGGGGGACGGCGAGATCCTCGCCGCGCTTCTCGTCATGGCCGCATGGATCGCGCACGCCGGCCGCCGCACCTCTCTCGCGGCGGCGGCGCTCGCCCTGGCGCTCCTCTCGAAGGAAGGGGCGGCCGTCTTCCCGGCGCTCGCGCTCGCGGGCGACGTCCTCGCCGATCGCGGCGCGCCGCCTCGGTGGAGGTCGTACGGCGCGTACGCCGCGGTCGTCGTCGCGTACCTGGGGTTGCGCCTCGCCGTCCTGGGCCACGTGCTGGGGGCCGGCACGATCGGATCGCCCCTCCTCAACCCGCTCCGCACGGCATCCACACTCGAGCGCGTGCTGACGTCGGCGAGCGTGGCCGGCAAGGCGATCGGGCAGTCCGTCCTGCCGCGCCGGCTGTGCCTCGACTACGGATTCAACCAGCTCCCGGTCTCCCGCACCCTCCTCGACGGCGCCGTTCTTTTCGGGCTCGCGGTGGTCGCGGCGCTGGTCGCCGCGGCGTTCGTCACCGCCCGCGGGTCGGGGAAGCTGCGGGGGGTCGCCCTCGGCGCGATCGTCTTCCTGATCACCTTCCTCCCGACGTCGAACCTCCTCTTTCCGGGGATCTCGATCTTCGCCGAGCGCAACCTCTACCTGCCGGTGCTCGGCATCTGCCTGATGGCGGCCACGCTCGTCGTCGCGCTCGGCTCCCCATCGGGCCCGCTGCCGCGGGGAGCGAGGCTCACGGCGGGCGGTGCCGCGGCGATCGCCGCCCTCGTCCTGGTCGGAGGGGGACGCACGTACGCCCGGAACGCCGAGTTCCGGGATCCTCTCACGCTCTACTCGGCGGCCATCGAGGCCTGCCCGCAGAGCGCCCGCGCGTGGAGCTTCCACGGGATCGCGCTTCGCGAGGCGGGGAAGGCGAAGGAGGCGGCGAGCTCGCAGACCCGCGCCCTCGCGATCTCCGCGGGGTACGGGGACGCCCACGCCGAGCTGGGGCTCGACCTGTCGATGACGGGGGATCCGGCCGGGGCCGAGAGGGAGCTGAACGAGGCGCTCCGCATCAACCCCGAGGACCGCGAGGCACGGGCGAACCTCTCGTCGCTCTTCGCGCAGACCGGCCGCGTGGACGACGCCCTCCGCGAGGCGCGCTCGCTCGCGATGAAGTACCCGGCCGACGACGAGATCCTCTCGAACCTGGGGGCGGCCCTCATCGACAAGGGGGATCCCGGCTCGCTCGAGGAGGCGCGAGGGATCTTCGAAAAGCTCGAGGCCGGGTCGCCGTCGAGCCCTCTCGGGCCGAACGGCCTCGGGGGGCTCTACGCGCGCACGGGGAGGCTCGATCTCGCGGCCGGGAAGTTCGAGGAGGCGCTGCGCCGGAGCCCCGGCGATCTCAACGTCACGTACAACCTCGCGCAGGCCTTCGCTCAGGGAGGTCAGCCCGCCAGGGCTCTCGAGATCCTCGACCGGGCGGTGGCGGCCGGAGCCGTCGACGTGGGGATCATGCAGCTCCGGGATGCGCTCAGGAAGGCGCCGCGGTAGAGGAGATCGCCGGCGGGACTTGCCAGGCGATGTGCTAGCATGAGCCCCCCGATGGCGACTATGGCCCTCCCCACGCGTTGTTGCGGCGCTCCCGGTGGCGCACCATGTTGTTGCGACAATGCGATCATTCGTGCTACTTTTGCCTGTTCGAAAAACTCGAAATTCCTGGTTTGATGACTCTTTGACGGTTCAGCGTGCTCTCAGCGAATCGTAGGCCTTGACCGGCGGCTCCGGTGTTTCCGGTCGATGGGAGGTAAGGAGTGAAAACCATCAACGACCTGACCCATCTCATTGTCGCTTGTTGGCGCCTGGGGGGCGACGACGAAGAAATTCCGACCAGTCATGGCCTTCTCGACCGAGCACTTCGGGACGCGGTTGTGCGCGACGCATTTCCTCAATGGGCTCGCGACGCTCTCCACTTCGTCGACGCACGCATCGGACTGCACTGCGTTGAGTTGCCGGACATTCTCGATTGGGCGCAGCGGTCGGAGTTGACCAAGGCCCCGAATCCGTCCTACTCCGTGACCGAAGTGCAGATTAGTGACCGCCTCGCTCTCTTGCTCTTGCGGAATCTCGGCGTCGGTGAACTTGACGCGCGGAAATGGGGGGAACTCCTGCGCAAGACGACGCAGGACGCTCGACGTGCCCTCGCGTCCTGAGACGACACCACCCCGGAATCATCGAGTCTGAGATTGGCCGGAGGGGAGCAACTCCTGTCGACCGCGACACTCCACGAATGATCGAGGCCGGCGCGCTTCGCGACAAGCTCCAGTCCAGTGCACCGCACCTGTGGGAACAGGCGTGTGCGTTGACTGTGGAGTTGTGTCTTCCGTTGCTCGCCCAGATGGATAGAGCTGCCTTCCAGCGCGGGTTTCCGAAGGCGTTCAACGATCCCGTTTGGGGCGTCATCGAGCTACTTCCGTGGGAGACCGCTCTCCTGGATTCCCCTCTGCTCCAACGACTCCGCGGCGTTCGCCAACTCGGAATGGCCCATTACGTCTACCCAGGCGCAGGCCACGATCGGCTTGAGCATTCGCGCGGTGTCGTTGAAGCTGCCGAACGGATGATCTGCGCCCTCGCCCGGAATGCGGCGCACAGGAGAAACTTCGGCGAGACACCGGACGCTGCGGTTCCGGAGGTCGAGGCTTTCGATCGCAACGCGACACGACTCGCTGCTCTGCTCCACGATGTAGGTCACGGCCCATTCAGCCACGCCACCGAACACTTGCTCGGAACTCGGTTCTCGGTGGAATTCGATCTCGCGAGTCAGGTCCTTCGGGACTCGTTTGCTGGAAGCACGAAAATCGAGACGTCCGAGTGCCTCGCCGTGCTCATGGTCATGAGCCCCGCGATGGATCGCGTGTTCACTCACGGCAGATTTGGCGCCATCCAGAGGCCCACCGATTTGGCTCCCGCCATTGCGTCGAGAATCCTGGGATCTCGAGCCTGCCTGAAAGCCACATACTTGTCGGGTGTTGTCAGCGGTCCACTCGACGCAGACAAGCTCGATTACATGGCGAGAGACAGCCATCATGCGGGACTCGGAATTGCCCTCGATCTGAATCGTCTCATCAGCAAGCTCGAAGTGGTCATCGTTACAACCGACAACGCGCCAAACCCGGAGTTGAAAAAGCGCGCCGAAGAGACACCAGGCCACCGGTTCTACGAAATCGGTCTCTCACTGTCAGGCCTCAGCGCGTACGAGCAAATGATCATCAGCCGAGTCCTGCTCTACGATCGCCTGTATTTCCACCACAAGGTTCGGGCCGCGGAAGGAATGCTGCGCCGCCTGATTCTGCTGGCCGAGGAAGAACGGGAACAGCCGTTCAGTCTTCGGGAACTGATGATGTCCATTGCCGACGACGGGATGCTGGGACTGCTGGGTGGGGAGCTCAAGCACGTCACCGTCAAGTCGGGTGGCGTCCGCTCGAAGGAAATGGCCTCCGCTCTGAACAACAGACGGCTCTACTTCCGAGCGTTTGCATTCGCCGCTCGATTCATTCAGGGTCTCGATCGGCTCGAAGATGACGAGCAGAAGGACACGCGAGCCTACATTTGGAGTCGCGTGCGCACCGAGTTGTCGACGCCGGAAGGCTGTTCGCAGCTCGCACATCGCATCTTCCGTAAAGCGCAAGCTCTCGGAGAGAGCATCGACGATCTGAGGCCTCAGGCCGTGCAGCTGCGTGATGAGCACGTCCTTGTCGACATGCCAACGAACACCGTCGTGGTTCGCGGGAGCGACATTCTTACGCTCACGACGGAGGGTCATGTCCAGACTCCGAACCTGTTCTTCAACCCTGAGCGCTGGTCGCAGGCATATGAGCATCAGAAGCAGTGTGGCTACGTGTTCGCTCCTCGAGAAAGTCTGGAGCTCGTGGCGCTCGCATCGCGAATCGTATTCTTCGACGAGTTCGAACTCCTGATGAAGCGGGAAGCTCATCAGGTGTGCAAGCTGTCGGAAAGAATTCAAAAGTCATGGATCGACCAAGCCGTCGCGCGCCGGATTTGTTCGGCCGAATTCGCGAAGCTCATCGCAGAGCATGGATCCAGGCTCATTTCGTTCAAGCCGGAGGAGATCGAGCTTCCGAGTGGCTGGGATTCGGAAAGCCCGGACCGCCGCAGGTACCTTGCGACAGAGTTGAATCGTTGTCTTCCGTTCGGGTTATCGATGGGACCGTACGCCGCATTTCTCTCTTCCGTCTTCGCAGTGTGCAATTTCGTCAAGATCGCGGAGGAGAACGGGAGGTTTGCGAAAACCGAATCGCTGCGCGAGAGGGAATTACAGGAGGCGCTCCTCGACTACCTCCGTGGTGCCAGAGTGGTGGTCGCCGAAGGCGTGAAAATTGGAGGAGGCGAGTCGGATCTTGTCCTGAACGGGTCAGTCGTAGTGGAGAACAAGGTTGCCGGACGATGCGTTGATCCTTTTGCAGTGAAGCTCGAGGCCGGGTGGCAAGCCCGCCGGTACTCCATCGCAATTCTGTCCAGCGTGGCGATCGTACTTCTTGCTTACCAACCAGCCGGTGAACACGCAGTTCTTCCCCAGTCCCACAGAATCAGGGTCGAAAGTCTTCACGATGGCCATGCCACGATCAGAGTGGTAGTTCCCTACGGGCACGGAGTTCCATCACACGTCAAGGTTCCTGAGAAAGGTTGATTGAGAGAGTCCACTAGTCCGTCGGAAATTGAGGCGAGCATGTTCCACACTCGAGTGGCTTCAAAGATCTCTAACGCCCCGTGTCGCGCGTTTGTGCTCGGCGCCGTCGCCGCCGCGCTCTCGACCGCCTGCCTCACCCGGAGCGCCCCCGAGACCGCGCCCGTCCCGCCCCCGCCCGTCGAGGTCGCTCCCGCCCCCGCTCCGGCCCCGCCGGCGGGGCCCGATCCCGCGATCGCCCAGGCCGAGGGGCGCGCGCGCGAGCTCGAGCTCTCGGTTCTCGAGAAGGACGCCGAGATCAAGAGCCTCGGGGAGCGGCTGTCGTCCCAGCAGCGGAGGCTCGACGACGCGATCCAGGAGGTCGTGCGCGCCAAGGCGAAGCTGATGAGCCTCGAGTCACGCGCCGAGGCGGCCTCGCAGATGGCCGAGACCGAGATCGCCCTCAAGGCGGTCGAGGGGGAGGAGGGGGCCGCGCAGGACCCCGAGCTCGAGAAGATCCGGAAGCTCGTCCAGATGAGCTCGGCCGAGTTCGAGAAGGAGAATTTCGGCGGCGCCCTCTACCTCGCGAGCCAGGCGAAGGAGCGCATCCAGGACTCGCAGACGCGCCTCGGCGGCCGCGAGAAGGTGGACATCGGCCGCGACGAGACCCCGTTCCCCGTCCCCATGGCCGTCAAGGTCGCCAAGTCGAGCAACGTGCGGAAGCTCCCCGATCGCGACGCCGCCATCGTCGTGACCCTCTCGGCGGGGACGGCGGTCACCGCCTACTCGCACAAGGGGGAGTGGATCCGCGTGACGGCGGCCGACGGGGTGCAGGGGTGGGTGCACCAGAGCCTGATCACGAGCCGGTAGGGCTCGCGACCGGCGGCGTCTCGGCGGTGACGACCCGGTTCCGCCCGTCCCTCTTCGCCCTGTAGAGCGCCATGTCGGCCTCGCGGATCACCTTCTCCGGATCGAAGCCGCACTCGGGGCTCGTCGCGACGCCGATGCTGATCGTCGCGACCGCACCGTCGCCGTACGTGCCGAGGCTCGACTCCTCCATGCGCCGCCGGATCTTCTCCGCCGTGTCGCGCGCGTCCTTCGGCGGCGTCTGCGGAAGCAGCACGAGGAACTCCTCGCCGCCGTAGCGCGCCGCGTAGTCGGTGGCGCGGAGCGTCTCCTTCAGCATCTTCGCGAGGCGGCGCAGGAGCTCGTCCCCCGCCTGGTGGCCGCGCGTGTCGTTGTACGTCTTGAACCGGTCGATGTCCATCATGAGGATGGCGACCGGCTGCCCGTGCCTCTCGGCGCGCTTCAGCTCGGAGACGACCGTCTCGTTCATGTGCTTGCGATTCCTCAGCCCCGTGAGGCCGTCGGTGATCGACACCTCGTGCAGCTCGCGGTTCTTCTCCACGAGCGCCAGGTTCGTCGCCTCGATCTCCTCGCGCGCCTTCCTTAGCCTGCCGACCATGCGGTTGAAGACGACGGTGAGATACCCGATCTCGCCGCCGACCGCCACGGGGATGTCCACGTCGAGATCCCCGGCCGCGACCTTCCCGGCCCCCTTGATCACCCGGTCGAGCGGGCGCACGAGGATGAGCCCCAGAAGCCCCGCCGCGAGGCCGACCCCCGCGACGATCGCCGCCGTCAGCACGATCGTCCAGTTCCGCACGGTCCGCACCTCGGCGTACTCGGTCGCGCGGCTCTTCGCGGCGACGACCCCCCACGGCAGCCGCGCCGCCGCCTGGAGCGCGCCGACGCACGGCTGGCCGTCGAGCCCTTCCATCTCGATGGGCGGCGTCTGCCCCGAGAAGAGCGTGCGCGCTTCGATCAGGGGGATCCGCGCGGCGGCCGTGGCGCCGGCGACGGCGGGGAAACGGCTCAGGACCATGCCGGTGCGCGTCGTGACGAAGAGCTGCTCGCTCGCAGAGTGCGCCTGGTTCCTGAGGACCGCGTCGATGCCGCGCAAATTGATGCGCGCGGCGAGGATGCCCGCCGGGCGCTCGCGCACCTCCGCCACAGGCTCGGCGAGGATGAAGGCGGCGACGTGCCCGGCCGCGTTCCAGTAGGGATCTCCCACCGACATGCCGGTCGTCTTCAGCGAGGCCTCCCAGCCGCTCGGGAGCGCGAGGTCCGTCGTCCCGGCGGTCGTCGCGACGAGGGTTCCCTTCGGGTCGAAGACCGCCAGCTCGTCGTAGTCGGCGAAGCGCTGCTTGACGGCCTTCAGGTAGTCGCCGAGCCTCGGCCCCCCCGCGCTTCCCTTCGCGAGGTTCTCGGCGACCTCGTAGGAGCTTGCGAAGACCTTGATCTCGTACTGGCGCTCTTTGAGCCAGAGGTCGATCTCGCGCGAGGTCTGGGAGGTGATGCTGGTGAGGTCCTTCGAGATCTTCTCCTCGAGGACGCGGGCGTTGTTGCGGTACGAGAGCCATCCCATGCTGATCGAAGGCAGGAGCGTCGCGAAGAGGGCGAACACGAGGATCTGGCTTCGGATGCTCTTGAGGCGCAGCGTCTCGAGCACCCACATGATCGTCGATTCGGTGTTCCGCAGTCCGCACCTCCGGGGCGAAAGGCCGACTACATATTAGATCGGGAGGGGGGTTGGTTTGGCTGTTGATATACTGTCGTCCACGGGAATCCAGTGCGGCGCCGCGGATGCGCCGAAGGAGATGCCCTATGAGAGACCTGGACGCGAACGCCCTCATGCAGCGGTTGCATTCCGACCCTGACGTCTGCGGCGGTCAGATGTGTATCAAGGGAACCCGGATCCCGGTCTCTCTCATTCTCGACGCCCTTGCCGGCGGCGACGCGGTCGAGGATCTCCTCAAGGGTTACCCGTCGCTGAAGCGTGAAGACATCGCCGCTGCCCTGGAGTACGGCGCGCGCCTGGCGCAGGAGAGGATTCTGCCTCTCGCTTCCTCTTCGTGAAGATCAAGCTCGATGAGAATGTGCACGGCGACGTCGCGGACGCGCTCACCGCCCGCGGCCACGACGTGACGACCGCGCGCGGAGAGGGACTCGGCGGTCGCGCGGACTCCGAGGTCGCCTCGGCCGTGCGAAGCGAGGGGCGCTGCCTCGTGACATTCGATCTGGATTTCGCGGATCCCCGCGCGTTCCCGCCCGAGAAACTGTACGGGCTCGTGGCGCTGCGGCTCCGGCACCCCACCGGGCGTCGCCAGGTCGATCGGATCGTCGAGTTCTTCGACGAAAAACCCGACCTGGGCGGGCAGCTCTGGATCCTGGAAGAGGATCGCGCTCGAAACTGGACGCCCTGATGTCGGCGGCCGCGGATCAGTTCGCGGTGCCCTTCACCCTCTGGACGATGATGTCGCCGGGGTGGACGACGAGGCCGGCGGCTTCGCAGTCCCAGGTGGTGGCGCCGGCGAGGTGGATGGTCACTTCCTCATGGGTGGTGAGGTTCTGACAGATCACGCGCCGCGTGGTGACCCCCGTCGCGGAGCCACTCACGGACGGTGGTCTGGCCGTGATCGTGGCGTGTCCGGCTTCGGGGGCGACGTCCGTAGGTTGGTAGATGTTTCCAAGGACCATGCCGAGGTTCATGCTTCCGTCGTCGCCCCGGAGCATGGCCATGGGGACGGTCAGCTCGAGCGTTTGTCCGGTGATCTTCGCGGGGACAGTCCCTATCGGAGTGGGGTTGTTGGCGACGAAGAGCGCGACCTGGCCGCCCATCGAGAACTCGAAGAGGTCCAGGACGTAGTCGGCGCCGATGTCCTGCGTGGTCCCGGGCACGTAGTAGTTCGCCACCGAGGGGAGACCTGTGCCGGGATTCTGATCGGTGTCGAGCTCGATGTACCCGATCACCTGGCTCATGTCGGTGTCGGGGCTGAAATTGACCTTCATGGAGAGCGTGATGCCGTCGCTTCCGGCGTCGACGCTCGTGATGTCGACGATGGGGTTCCCGGGCGTGGTGAGGTGATCGCCGGTGGGGTCGGTGAGGATGTGTTTGGTGATGACTGCGAGGGAGCGGGGGAGTGGGTGGTGATGGGGACCCCATTCCGCCGGGGAGGCCTGGGAGATGGTTGGGAGGAGGAGTAGGAGGAGGGTGAGCGACATGGCTTTCATTTTGTCCTTCCCATCCGGTTGGACGCGGGACAAGTGGACGATTCTTCCGGTTCGGGGCGAGCTAACAGGATTGCGGTCGCCCGCCGTCCTTGGCGGCCACCCAAGCATCTCGCGGCCACAGCAAATCTCTAAACCTTTCGCCGCGCCGAAAGAGTCGTGGCGAGAGTTGATAACAGCCGTGCTCGTAGACTTCGAGGTAGCCGGATCCAAGAATCACGCGGTGAATCGTAGCCTCGGTGACGGGCATCTTACCCTTGAGGACTTCGATTATCTTAAACGTGAGCCCTTGGGTTGAGGGCGCGAGACTTCCGCTTGGCGCGCAATCTGACTCTAGTCGCGCCACCAGCATTCCCACAAAGACCACCTGAGCGGAACTCAGTGCCTTCGGGAAATCGGGATCATCCGCCGTGGCTGAAGTCGGACTACGCCCCGCGGGCCCGCATGCACACGGGACCGATAGGAGAATGAAATAGGACGCAATTCGGACCATCACTGGCATCCAGTGAACGGATCTCAATGGTTGGTCACCGTGACGCGTTCGGGCGAGAAGAGGTGGGGTCCTACCACGTCGATTCTTGTGCTGTGGCCATCTCCCGTAAACATCGTAAGGTACCCGCTGTAACCAACAAGCCAATTGAATGGGAAGTCGTCCTTCGTGAACCCTGTGGCACCCGTTATTGGTGACTGCCCGTGGGCATCTCGACAAGCATTCTGGGCGGGAAGGCCGCCTTGGCTGTGTGCTTCGTTGTAGGCGCCCGAACCCGAGAATCCCGTTACGTTGGCCCCGTAGGTGTATTCCCCTAGGATATGTGTGACAACTTCACCGCGAGTGACAGCTTGTGGCGCGTCTTTCGGTGCTTGTAACGGGAATGCCGCGATGTGATTCGGGTTTACCGTCTGTGTACCGAATCTGTCGACAATGGCTTGACTCGTCGAGACGACATGAATGGTAAAGTCTGCGCCACTTGCGGCATCGAAGGCCGCGGTTGCGGCGGCATTGTCCTGTGTAGGGGGACCTGCTGCTCGCTGCATGTCGCCATTGTCGTCTTGGTATACTGAGAATCCAATCGCTTGGGATGTCTCGTCGTTGAACTGTGCTACGGATGCGGGATCACCGTCGACCTGGTACAGGCCAAGTGGATCAATATACCGAACGGGGTTGTTTCCGGAATAGGAGAATCGGTTCCAGCTTTGGGGATCCTTCAAACTGGCGCTTGGCGCGAACGGGTCCACGCTGAGGAACCTCCCGCTCGAGGCGCTGTAGTACCTCGCTAACATATAGTCGAGCCCCGACTCTACGTCCCGCTCGTGGCCCGTGAAGCGCCGGTTGTGGGTGTTCAGACCCGCTGGCTGCATTTCTTCCCCGAAGGGCAAGTACTTGTGCCGCGACAGCACGGTTCCGTTCGAATCTGTCACGAGGACAGGTGACCCAAGATGATCCGTGTGATAGTAGAGCACATCTACACTGATGGCCGCCTGTCCTACCAACCGCTCTGGGCTTTGAACCCAGGTCGCAGTTGTCGAGGATTGGCCGGTGGCGGGGTGCGAGAGAGCCACACGAACCGGCATATCCGTCTCGGAGGGCCCCCAGTTCAGCATCGCGCCGTTGTCAGCGACGCAGACAGGATTGGTCGCCTGTGACAGCGCGTTCGGGTCACCAGGAGTACCGACAGCGCGAACCCAGTACTTGAAGATGTTCCCTGAATGAGTATGGCTCTCTGAAAAACTCGTCCCCTGGACCGGAGTTGCCGTCCTGAGCGATATCTGGCCCGGCGTCGGTTGCCACGTATAGCAGTCCGCAGCATTCGGGATGTCAGCGCGGTAAACGTTGTACCCTCGCAGTCCTCCACAGTTTCCTACAGCCGGCCAGGAGATGACTGTGAGGTGGGCGTTCTCGTCCATCACGACGTCGAGCTGTTCGTTCCAGTCGAACGGAGCCGGTCCGGGCACCGGAGCGGAAAGCACGGACTCGTGACCAAGGTGGTCGACGGCGGAAACTCGGTACGTCACGGCCTCACCGCAAGCGTTGTGTGGGAGCGCGCGGACCGCGGTCGTTCCGGCGGCGGCGCCACGGCCAGCCCCCCAACCTTCGATAGAATAGAACTTCTCGTCGCCGGGCGCTGCGGCAACGAGCGTCCTCACGAACGATGCGCCCGCCCCCGTTTCGCGATAGACATGCACTCTGTTCGCGCCCGGAGGCGCGTTGATTCCAATGACCCCCCAGCCAGTGCGAGATACACCTGGCGCGACATTGGGATCGGGCGCTTGATAGGTGTTTGGATCGTGAGGATTCCAACTCTGAGAGAATTCCGTACAATTACCGTGCATCGAGCACTCGACGTTGTTCGAGTGAAAGCAATATGAACTTAGGGGGTAGTAGTAGAGGCACGTGCCCTGGCTGGCGTTCCCGGTGACGGATATGACATTCGAGAATCGCGACGCGGCACCGGCGCCGCCAACTGTCTTTACGGCGTAGTCGTTCTGTGCGTAGAAAGTGGCGTCAAACAACCCGTCGGGTCTCGCAAGGTGCGGAAGCGCGTCACGACCAATCGCTGCAGCCGGGGTGGTGGTCGGAGAGTCGGTGACCTCGATCAGGCCGGTGGTTGCCCCGACAACGCCTCGGAAGACGGAGTACCCGCGGAGTTCGCCGACGCAGGCCGCCTTGTATCCATCCCATCTAAGGACCAGTCCCGGAGGCGAATCGTACGTCATTGGATCCGTGAACCTACCGTCGCCCGGCGAAGTAAGGTTCTCGGGGACCGGGAGGGGCTGTATGGCTGCAGCCGGGGGGAAGAGCACCGATGCGGACAGATCACTCTCGCTCGCGACGTCGTTGGGGTCGCTGATGCTGCTCACGGCGTACTCGAAAGTCACCGGGCAGAAGTCGTCCGGACCGAGATCGTAGTAGTTCGCCTGCCTGTGAAACATCCCGTTGTAGCAGAATGAGGAGTCAAACGTCGAGCTGATGGGCCACAAGCCCTGAGCGTGGTTCGGGTCCACGACCGGGGATGGAGTTCGCCGGGACACCTTTTCCCATGGCTGACCTGAGGACCGCCGGCGGTAGAGCTGAAACGTCGTATTGGGGTCAATGGCGCCCGCCAGGTTCATGCAGACGGCGCGATAGTTCAGATGCGACCAGGGTGACGTCGTCCAGGCACTGGGCGTGTACGGATTCCTCCTTCCAACCGTGCGGCGTCAAGCTCTTCACGTCCGTGCCGGGCTCCGAGATCCGAAGCAGGACGTCCTTGAAGTAGTCTCCGAGGTGGACGCCGGCGGCCTTCGCCGTCATGAGCAGGCTCATCAGGATCGACGCCGTCCTGCCTCCGCCTTCACTCTGGAAGAAGAGCCAGTTCTTTCTCCCGATCGCGAAGGGCTTCACCGCGCGCTCGGCCGCGTTGTTCGTCATCTCCAGGCGGCCGTCCTTCACATACTCCGTCAGCGCGACCCACTGGTTCAGCGCGTACGTGATCGCCTGGCCCATCGGGCCCTTCGGCAACACTTTCGTCCGGGTCAGCTCCAGCCAGGCGTGGAACTCTTCGAGCAACGGCGCCGCCTTCTCCTGACGGAACCGCGCCCGGTCCTCGGGTGAGAGCGAAGCTGCCGCCTCATCGATCTTGAACAGGACCCGGATCCGGTCGATCGCTTCCTTCGACAACACGGGGTCGGTCGTCTCGGCCTTGATGAACCCTCTGCGCGCGTGGAACCAGCACCCCACCTCCGTCGCCCCTCCGGGAAGGTACAGCTGGTCGTACCCGGGGTAGGCGTCCGCCTGGATGAACCCGGTGAACTCCGCGAACACCCGCGCCGGACCGTCTCGCTTGCGGCTCTCCGTGAAGTCGTACCAGTGCCGGCCATGCTGGTTGAGGTACGCCCACACCCGAGCCTGCCTCGAGCCGCCTTGCGTCGACTGCGCCAGCGTCACCGGCGTGTCGTCCGTGTTGACGACCGGTGAGACCAGGATCTCCTTCTTGATCTGGTCGGCGATCGGCTCCAACAGCTCGGCGCACCGCGCCATCGACTCGCAGAGCACCGAGCGGGACAGGTCGAGCCCTTCGCTGTGGTACTGGCTCTCAAGCCTGTAGTACGGCAGGTGGTTCTGG